>NZ_NTLW01000094.1:0-13904 GCF_002632075.1 Pseudoalteromonas sp. ESRF-bin5
TTAAAGCAAGACGATTATGCTCACCTGACCAAACGCGAAAAGTCGGTTATTCATTTAATTGCTCAAGGCGCGAGTAATAATACGATCGCGGATAAACTTAATATAAGTGATCACACCGTAAAAACGCATTTGTATAGTGCCTTCAAAAAAACAAATTCACGAAATAGAATAGAGCTTGCAAACTGGGCCCAGCGTTATGTAGCGGTATTATTACCTATGAGTAAGTAGCTTATAGCGGCTAAATAACAACATAAACCACATAAAAAAGGCTACGTAATGTAGCCTTTTTAGTTTTTTTAAATAAAATATTAAGCTGCTTTTTGAGCCCATAAGCCTTTATCAATGCCCTTTGTAACCAGGTCGGTCAGTGCTTTTTCTATTGCTTGAGTAACGCATATACTCATGGGTTCGTTGTCGCTAAAGCCACCTTCGGCTTCGGCAAGGCGCTTGTAGCTTACATATCTAAAAAAGCCTGCTCTCATTTCTTGGCTTAGTACTTTTTTGCTGGTGGCAACGCTCAATAGCACTTGGCCTGTTCGTACGTCTACGGCGCGTAAATATATTGAAATAGCATCTTCTCTATAAAGCTCAGAGGCGCCAATACCAAAGTACTCCATCCCTAAACCACCGGTTTTTACGTTGGTATCGTAGCTAATAATACCGCCTTCTAAAATTATTTTAGCGGTGGTTAATGGAGGAAGTTCAACACTGTTTGGGTTTTCTGATTGGGCTGCCCGAATAATTTTTCTTTCCGTTAATATATTTTGCAGACCTTCTCGTTCAACAGGTGTAAACCAGTCTGATTCATGAAGCGCTTGTACTAAAATAGAATTAGCGCCTTGTGTTACGGCAGTAGAAAAAGAGCTTACATTTGTTTGGGGTTTGTATTGACCTGTTTGATCTCTAAATGAGTAAACTGAAACCGGTATACTACCTGCTGGCTTTGGTAAGTTTTTTAGATCGCTGAATATTTCTGTTGGCTCAAGGCTCATTGCATTTTGTTGTGACGGTGGAATTAATTTGCCTAACGTTGAGCAACCGCTTAGCAGTAATAGTATTGCTATTGTTATTATTTTTTTCATTATCCAAACCTCGGTACTTCAATAATCACGACGGTGTCATCAATAATATTTGTTATTTTGACTGTAATGGTATCAGCGGTGCTGGTGATGACTTCAATTTGATAATCGCCACTCATAAAAATTGAGTCTTGGTCAAAAATACTGTCTTCTATATCTTCCCCAAAGGCCATGTCTGTTATTTCACGTACCATACGGTTTAAATAAGTACGCTCAAGTGAGTCCTGAAATTGTTCAGCGTAGCCTTTTTCGATTGAAGGCGCTTTATGTTTATTTTGGGCTTGTGCTTTGCTCAATAGCATATTGGCATTAAGTGGGTTGCCGCCAAAACTTGGGTTTATTGGGGTATAAACCATTTCAGTTGCTGATGCGCAAAAGGATAATGTTGTTATTATTGTAAATATTATTTTTTTCATTTTACCATCCATTTAAAGCCATATCTTTAGAAGATGTAGCCATGTTTGAGCGAGCCATTGCATCAATAACCGTATAGACCGCTTGTTCAACGCGTGCATCTAATGGCTCTAATCTGCGTCCTAAATAGGTTGCATATATAGTTTGATTGTTCATCACTAAGGTAAGCTTTGTTCCAGCTTTGGGTATTACTGTTTCTTTGATTTCAATGTTAAAACCAGCCGTTGAAGGCAAGTCTCGCCAGTAATTTGAAAATTCATAGTAAAATTGATGACCAAATCGGCTAATGCTTCTATCAAGTAACAGCCCATCAATTTCAAGTTCATCTGCAGCAACACCTGGAGGGGCCAAATACAAAGCGAGTAATAGCAGGAGAGTGATTTTTTTATTTATTTTCATAGTTTAAAATAGGGGAGTTGAAGCTCCCCTTTATTGTTATTAATTACATTTGTGTAATTGTGGCTGTATTACCGTCGCCAATTTGAGTAACCGTTACAGTACTATTAACACCAATAACACCACCCTCAACAATGTTGTCATTGCCAAGTTGAGTTACATTGAATGTAACGTTTTCACCACCTACTAAAAACGGTGATTGCTCAGTACCAACAACCCAGTTATTTTCACCTTCTTGAGAAATATCTATGCTGTGGCCACTGCCTTCAACCATCATATCGATAAGGTTAAAGTCGCCATTTTGCGCAATATCAATTTGGTTAAAGTTACTATCAAGAATACCTGCAAGTGTAACCATGGTTTCATTTTGCAAGCCATCTTGTGTAATTTCGATGTCGTTTTCATTAGATGTAAGCGAAACGTCAGGGTAAGATGATTCAACAACGGCGATGTTTTCTTCACCAAGTTGGGTAAGGTTTACATCATTTCCTAGGCCATTAAAGTTTACTAAATGAGCTGAGTTAACATCGCCAAATTGGCTAATTGTAAATTCATTATCTGAGCCTAATACGCCCATGTATGCTTCATTTTCGCTACCATTTTGAATGGCTGTAAGCTCGTTGTCGTTACCAATTAACTCAGCAGTTGTTGTATTAAAGTCACCATTTTGCATCGCCATTACTTCGTTGTTTTCGCCTTCAAATAAAGCTGAATCAACATTATTAGCCAAGCCTTCTTGGTCTATACCTACTTCGTTATCGCTACCTACAATAGCTGTGAAATTAACGGTGTTGTCAGCACCTTCTTGCTCAACACCAAACTCATTATTGTCACCGTAAAGATCTGTAAGTGTTACAGCATTTTGGTCGCCAACTTGCTCAATATCTAACTCGTTATCGTTACCTTGTAGCGAGGTCACTCTGAACGTATTATAAAAGCCGTCTTGCTCTACCATTACTGCATTATCGTCGCCTGTAGCGCTTGTAATTACAGCCTCATGCCATTCACCAGTTTGTAATGCGCTTAGCTCATTGCCACTGCCTTGCATGTCCATGTTGTAAAACCAATGACCACCTGTACCTTGTTCAATATCAACAGTGTTGTCATCACCCACAATAGAGTTGATTGCTTCATTGTTAAAAAATAAACCTTCGCCCTCTTGTGAAACATAAAGCTGATTATTGTTGCCGGTGACTGTAGTTAAAGCACCATTGTACAAACCGTCCTGAGAGTATATTTGTACGTTGTTATCGCCAACGGTGGTTACTTCTACAAAGTTACCTGTTTGGAATTGCGATACCTCGGTCGTGTTGTCATTACCAATGGTGGTAACCTGCATTGCATTGCCATCACCATCTTGCAGCAGTAATGCTGTGTTACCTACTTGGGTTTGCGCAAGTACCATTGAATTGCTCGTGCTTTGCACAGACACTTTTGTGCTTAAATCAGATACTGAGCCAGATTTAGTTGCTGTATCTGCAAAGGAAGAGAAGCTTGTGCCCATTGCAATTGCCACTGCACAGCTTAAAAGTGATTTATTTAACTTCATTATTTTCTCCTTGAAATAAAAATACCGAATGCTCTACGTTATTTTGTTTATATAGAGTATTCGCGTTTCCAGCATGCCGTGCCGGTATAAAGTTGTGATCTAAATGTTATTCAATGTTGTGTTGCGTTTTTTAAGTGCACATTCACTGTATTCTTGAATTGTTAATTCTTAAATCATCTTTTTTTACCAATTTTTTTATTGTTTTAATACAATTGGTTATGGTGCTTATATTTTTATTTTTACTGTTTTATTAAAAAACCAGTAAAAATTGTTGATCTATTTAAGTGTCCGATTATAAGAATTTGGCTCATAAAAAAGACTGCTTTTAGTGTTTTTTTAGCTGCGCTACTGGTCAAAAGTGTTGATTTTTTATTGTTTCCAATTTAAAGACTTGAGTAATTTTTGATTTGTTAGTTTGCTGGGTACATGCCATGTGATCTTTCTTATTCAATGTTGTCAGTAAACTTGCTTAAAATTTTTTTAAGCTTAATCAACTATGGATAGAACAATGAAAACAAAATTATCTATTATTACACTAGCGCTTGTTCCTTGTTTAGCTGCTGCGCAACTACCGGAAACAAGTATTAAACAATCAGTTACTGCAAGCAGTGATTCGCTCATTGTTAAATATAAAAAAAATGTGTCAGCTAAAATGCGTAAGCAAGCTCGGTCGTTAGTAAGGGCCAAAATCTCTGACATGAACAGCGATGAGGTTGATGATAACTATAAGTCTTTACTTTCAGGCCGCTTAGCTAAATTTAAAGTAACGGGTATGAGTACTAAAGAGGCGATTAAACGCCTTAAAACTCATCAGGCTATTGAGTATGTTGAGCCAGACTATCGTGTAAGCATTGCCACTACGCCAAATGATCCGCGTTTTGGTGACTTGTGGGGTTTAAATAACGATGGTCAAACTGGCGGTGTAGCTGACGCCGATATTGATGCACCTGAAGCATGGTCAATTTCTACGGGTAGTAGAGATGTGGTTGTTGGTGTAATTGATACCGGTGTTGATTATAGTCATCCCGATCTTGTAGCTAATGCTTGGGTTAACCCTGGTGAGATAGCTGGCGATGGAATTGATAACGACGGTAACGGTTATGTTGATGATGTTCATGGCATCAATGCAATTACTAACTCAGGCGACCCGATGGACGACCAAGGGCATGGTACGCATGTTTCAGGAACCATTGGTGCAAGTGGCAACAATAACGAAGGCATTGTGGGTGTAAACCATGATGTATCTATCGCTGGTTGTAAATTTTTAGATGCTTCAGGTAGTGGTTCAACGTCTGATGCCATTAAATGTATTGACTACATGGTTGGTCTTAAAAACTCAGGTGTTAACCTTCGCGTACTAAATAATAGTTGGGGTGGAGGCGGTTATAGCCAAGCTTTAGCCGATGCAATAACGGCCAGTGAAGACGCAGACATTTTATTTGTAGCAGCAGCAGGGAATGACGCAGTAGACAACGATGTAAACCCGCACTACCCATCTAACTACGAAAACGACAGCGTGCTATCAATTGCAAGTACAGATAGCAGTGATAACATGTCTGGTTTTTCGCAGTGGGGTCTAGAAAGTGTTGATATGGGCGCGCCGGGTAGCGCTATTCTTTCAACTATTCCAGGTGGCGGTTACGCTACTTATTCTGGCACTTCAATGGCAACACCACATGTTGCAGGTGTGGCTGCTCTTGTTCTTTCAGTAAACCCAGATTTAACAACAGTAGAGTTAAAAGAGTTACTAATGAGCAGCGGCGATGCTAATACTGCTTTAACAGGTAAAACAGTTGCAGGTACGCGTTTAAATGCAAACCAGGCATTATTAGATGCTGACCCTACACCTGGCTTTAAATTATCGGTTACTCCTACAACTCAGCAAGCAACTGTTGGTGACACGGTTACCTACACGTTTGAAATTGGTTCGATTGCGCAGTGGGATGGCGATGTAGCGCTTTCGCTTAGTTCTAGTCTAGAGGGGGCTTCACTTAGTGCTTCTACGGCACGCCCAGGTGATGAGGTTGTTTTAACTGTAAATACGTTTGATGACACGCCTTGGGGTAATTATGATTTTATGGTTGAGGCAAGTACAGATCAGCAGTTAAAAACACAAACTGTGTCATTAATGCTACAGCCTGCAGGCTTAAACGATTTTACATATAGCAGTGATGAAAACGTATCTATTCCAGATAACGATCCACAAGGTGCAAGCTCTGTAATTACCGTTGCTGATGATTTAACTCTTTTTGGCACTTCTGCCGATGTAAACATTACTCACACGTGGTCTGGTGACTTGGTACTGACGCTAACATCAGCTCAAGGTTCTGAAGTTACGTTACAAAGTAACCAAGGTGGCAGTGACGACGATATTGTTAAAACATTTACATCAAGCGCATTTAACGGCGAAGTTGCAACAGGTGATTGGACGTTACACGTTGTAGATACAGCGGGAGCTGATGTTGGTAACATTAATGGCTGGTCTCTTACTTTTAGTGCGATTGGAGAAGTTACTCCACAGCCACCACAAGCGAGCTTTGACACTGAAATAGAAGGCTTAACGGCCATCTTTACAGATGCAAGTACTGATGCCAACAGCGATATTACACAGTGGAGCTGGAGCTTTGGTGATGGGGCAACATCGTCTGATCAAAATCCAACTCATGTGTATGCTGGCTCTGGCAGCTACAACGTTGAATTAACCGTAACAGACAGCGAAGGTAATATGAGTACGTATATGCAAACGGTTGTTGTCAGCGATGTAGATATTGAGCTAACACTAAAACGCGCTAATAAATCACGTTTAGGAACTATGCGTGTTGACCTTAGTTGGGAAATAGTGGGAGCTGAATCGATGAACGTTTACCGTAATGGTGAATTAATTGGTACTACGTCAGATAACGGCCGCTACCGCGATTATGAGCGTGGTGCTTCACTTTCTAGCTACGATTACCAATTGTGTGTTTCTGAAAACGTATGTTCTAACATCGTCACAGTAACATTTAACTAAGTAACACCCCCTTAGAGTAACAAAAGCCCAGCTAAGCTGGGCTTTTTATGTTTTACAATGTCATTATTTTAGAAACGTCGACATAATTATAATTATAATTATAATTGTTTGTATGGGTGGGTTTTAAGCCAGTGCTCCGCAATTTGCTCGCGCGTGGCAAACCAAACTTGTTCATGCGAGCGGGCATATTTTAAAAAACGTGCGAGGGCTTTAATGCGCCCAGGGCGGCCAATTAAGCGGCAATGCAGCCCTATCGACATCATTTTTGGGGTGTTTTCACCTTGTGGGTCGCCTTCTTCATAAAGCGTATCGAATGCATCTTTTAAATAATTATAAAACTGATCGCCGGCGTTAAAACCTTGCACAGCAGCAAAGCGCATGTCGTTTACATCAAGCGTGTAGGGCACTATTAACTGTGGTTTACCTTCTTTAATACTGTAAAAGGGTAAGTCGTCGCTGTAATCGTCGGCGTCATATAAAAATGTGCCATTTTCTACCACTAGGGCAGCAGTATTTGGGCTTGTGCGTCCGGTGTACCAGCCTTTAGGCTTTTTACCGGTAAGTGCTTGAATGATCTCAATGGCTTTTTGCATGTGCTCGCGCTCGGTTTGTTTATCAATGTTTTGATAATTAATCCAGCGCAGGCCGTGGCTTGCAATTTCGTGCCCTGCATCAACAAAGGCTTTAGCTACATCGGGGTGGCGCTCAAGGGCCATTGCCACGGCAAAAATGGTGACCGGTATATCGTATTTTTTAAAGAGTTTAAGTAAACGCCATACACCTGCTCGCGAGCCATATTCGTAAATGGACTCCATGCTTATATGGCGGTCTTCTACATGCGGGGCGCTGACTATTTCAGACAAAAATGTTTCGGCCGCTGCATCACCGTGTAATACACAGTTTTCGCCGCCTTCTTCGTAATTTAATACCACTTGTACGGCTATGCGGGCTTTATTGGGCCAATTTGCATGGGGCACCTGTGAGCCATAACCAATTAAATCGCGCGGGTAGTGTTTAAATTGCTCGCTCATGTTATTGCTCCTTTTTAAGCGCTGTGAGCCAAGAGCCTAGCGTTTCGCGCTCTGCATCAGTCATTTTGGTCATATTTGCCAATGGCATGTCTTTGGTTATAACTGCGCGGGTATGAATAAGCGTGCTGGCTTTTTTTAAATCATTGATAGAGTCGAGCTTAAAGCCAAGCGGCGCTGTTTGAAAAAGCTCAGAGGTGGGTGTTTCACTGTGGCACTGCGTACAGTGCTTGCTGATTATTTCCCACGCTTGAGTGTCGGTAATACTTGCTTGTAAAGACGGGTTTTGGTCTGCATTTATTGGGCTGCTAGGCCATGGAGCGATAGTAAGCATTAAGGCAAAAAAGGCGGCAATACCACTTATAAGTACCGAGGGTTTATTAACGCCTTGGTGCTTTAAGTTAAAGTAATGGCGTATCCACATGCCAATGCCAAATAGCGCAATTAATATAAGCCAGCCAAAGCTGTGGCTGTAGGTATATGGAAAGTGGTTGCTCAGCATAATAAATACCACAGGTAACGTGGCGTAGTTATTATGAATAGAGCACAGCTTTGCTTTTAAACCCGGTGCTGAATCAGGAATGCGACCAGCTTCTACTTCGCTTACCATGTAGCGTTGTCCTGGCATAATAATGTGGTACACATTGCCAACCATACACGTACCAATAAGCGCACCTACATGAATATAAACCGCGCGGTCACTAAATAGCTGATCGACCCCGTAAGTCCAAAGGGCCAATATGCCAATAACCACAGCAATAAACGCTTTACCGTTTTCAACGAGCGGGGTTTTGCACAATAATCGATAAACACCATACCCTAAGCCAATAAAGCCAAGCGACGCGCCAATAGCGGCAAATTTACTTAGTTCACTTTTACTGTTATCGATTAGGTAAACATCGGCGCCAACATAATAAAGTAGGCTAAATAATAAAATACCCGTGATCCACGTTGTGTAGGCTTCCCATTTAAACCAGTGCAGGGTGTGTGGCATTTGTTCAGGGCCATTTTGATACTTAGCCACTTCGTAAAAGCCACCGCCGTGCACGGCCCATAAATCGCCTTTTATACCTTTGTCTTGTTTCCACTGGGGTGGTGTTTGTAAGTTGTTATCAAGCCATGCAAAATAAAACGACGCTCCAATCCACGCTATACCTGCAATTACATGAAAATAACGCAGTACTAAATGAGCAAGCTCAAATAAATAATTTTCCATTGGCTAAGCCTCTTCTAATTGCGGTGTCTGGGTGGCTGTAAATTGTTTTTTATCATCGCGCTTATACACGCTTTTACCCATGATGTAGGTTTGTTCAATGCAGCGGTCGTCGCCTAGCATCATCATGGCAAAGAGTTGCTCGTGCAGGGTTTTTGCATGGCCAATTCTGAATTTTAAAAACGAGGTGGCGGCGTAATCCATTACAATAAAGTCAGCCTCGCAACCTATTGCAAAATTACCTATGGTGCCCTCTAAATCAAGGGCTCGCGCACCGCCAAGAGTTGCTAAGTATAGGCCCTTAAAAGCTGAGAATTTTTGACCTTGAAGCTGTTGAATTTTGTACGCTTCATTGCCTGTTTGCAGCATCGAAAAACTTGTTCCTGCGCCTACATCTGTACCCATGCCTACGTTAATACCGTGCTCTTCACAGGCCTTTAAGTTTAATAAGCCAGAGCCTAAAAATAAGTTAGAGGTAGGGCAGTGAGAAATAGCCGCGTTGTTATCGGCAAGGCAGCAAAGCTCGCGCTCAGATAAATGAATACTATGAGCAAATACCGAACGTTTACGCACCATTTTAGCTTGCTCGTAAACACTTAAGTAGTCATCGGCCTCTGGGAATAACCCTTTTACCCATTCACACTCGTCTTTGTTTTCAGATAAGTGCGTATGCAGGTACGTGTCAGGGTATTCTTCTAATAATTGAGTACATTTTTGTAGTTGTTCGGGGGTTGATGTAGGCGCAAAACGTGGCGTTACCGCGTAGCTCAACCTATCAACATTGTGCCATTTTTTTATGAGTGCTTTTGATTGATCGTAACTGGTTTGTGCGCAATCTGATAAATCGTCAGGGCAATTTCTGTCCATCATTACCTTACCGGCAATCATGCGTAAATTACGTTTTTGAGATTCGTTAAAAAACGCATCAACCGATTGTGGGTGAACCGTACCAAACACTAGCGCGGTGGTGGTGCCGTTACGTAATAACTCATCTAAAAAGCGGTTTGAAACCTCACTTGAGTACACTTCACTGGCAAACTTTTTTTCGGTTGGGAAGGCATATTCTGTAAGCCAGCTTAAAAGCTGCTCGCCATACGCGCCGACCATTTCGGTTTGTGGTAAATGTATGTGCGTGTCTATCATGCCGGGCATAACCAATTTGCCATCGTGGCGAATAATAGTGGCTGATTTATCTAAGCTTGGCAGTATGTCTTGCTCGTAACCAAGGTTAACCACTTTACCGTTTTGAATAACTAATGCGCCTTTTTCAAAATAGCGATGGGCGCTTTCGCCTGCTATGGCGGGGTCGTCAACAAAATCGAGTATGTTGGCACAAATTACGGTTAGTTTATTATTGTTTTGCGTGCTCATTATTAGCTACCTCTGTACGTTGAGTAGCCAAATGGGCTAAGCAATAACGGAATATGATGGTGTTTTTTATCTTGTAATCTAAAGGTAATTTGCGCCTCTGGGTAAAACGCAGGTGTTTCTTGGCTTTCATAATAGCTGTCTAAGTCAAAAACCAGTTTATAGATTGCAAATTCTACGTCTGTGTTGAGCCAGTCGGTAATTCGCCCGTCGCTGTTTGTTTTACCTTGGGCGATTAATTCCCACTCGTTATTAGTGTGAACAAACAATTTTACTGTGACATTTTCAGCCGGCTTGCCTGTACTGGTATCGAGAATATGGGTAGTGATAGGGCTTTTGTTCATACTTTTATTCATATCAATGACTCCAATCTTATTTTTGTTATTTTGACTTGTTCGCCTGCGGCTATAGTGAGCTCTTCTTCGCGGGTGTTGTGTATGCGTAGCTCTATAAGTTCAAGCATTTGCTCAGCACTCTTACCGCTGGCACACACAATAAAAATAAAGCCAAATTTACTGAGGTATTGTTTATTTAGCGCAATCATTTTTTTTAGGGTTTGCTCGTTTGCTTTGCTCATACCCGATTGTTCGTGCCCGGCTTTTTGTGCTGTAGCGGCGTACTTTTTACTTAATGTTGATAAATCGCCTATTTGCGGATGGCCTTCAAAAGCGGCCAAATAATCGCTCTCGTTTAGGCTATCCCATACGGTTTGCGCACTGTGAAAGAGGTGATCTTTATTTTCAAATGGCATGATATTTAGCATACCGCTTACCCAGTTAGGGGCGGCGCAGCAATGCTCTAATGCTTGATGCGCTTGCGCTATATTTAGGTTATTAATTTTTAAGCTACTCATGCGCTTTCTTCCTCGTGCGTGGTGCTAATTAATGCATTTTTAAGTGCACGCCATTGCAAGCCTTGGCGTTTGGGCGCATGGGTTTGCATAGCCTGATAAAGGCCAATTAATTGCCCACTAATCGAAATGGCTACTTCCATAGGGAGCTTGCCCGTTACATTTTCAAGCCCGACAGGGCAGGTCATTTGTTTTATTTGCTCGTTGGTAAAGTCGCGATGGGCTAAGCGCTGTTTAAAGCGTTTTGCTTTGGTATCTGAGCCAATTACACCAAGCCAATTGGCATCAGCGCGTTTAATAATGGCTTGTGTGAGTGCAAAATCGAGCTGGTGGTTATGGGTTAATATTAAGTAATTATTAGTTTTAGGGGCGCGTTTTACTTGCTCTGTTGGCTCTTCATCAACCACTTTTATTACGTTATTAGGAATAGCTTGTGGGAATACATCGGCGCGGCTATCTATCCAACGTATGCGCATCGGTAATTGCGCCAATATACCAATAAGCGCCTGTGCTACATGGCCTGCGCCGTATATGTCAAGGGTAAAACGCTCGCATTGCATGCACTCAAGCATAACGGTGGCAGCTCCGCCGCAGCACTGGCCTAAATTTGCGCCTAAGTTAAACTGCTCTATCACTTGGGCGGTTTCGCCTTTGGCAAGTAGCTCACGTGCTTTTTCTATTACTACGTATTCAAGGTGACCACCGCCAAGGGTGTCGTAAATATGCTCGCCGCTTATTACCATTTTAGAGCCTGTGCCACGGGGGGTTGAGCCATTGGTGCCAAGCACCGTCGCAATAACATAGTTAGTGCCGCTTTGTTCGTGCTCGTTTATAGCTTGCGCCCAATTTTGCGTATGAAAACCCTGAAACGACTCATTTAAATTAGCCATGTTTCTGCTCCTTAAACCAGCTGGTGGTTTGCTCAATTGCATTTAATACACGCTCAGGTGTTGCTGGCGTATCAAGTGGGGCAGTGTATTTGTAATCGGCCACACTGCTGATAGCATTACGAATAGCGCTCCACACACTAAAGGCCAGCATAAACGGCGGTTCGCCAACTGCTTTTGATCTAAAAACGGTGGTTTCTGGGTTGGCAGAGTTATATAAATTGACGTTAAATTCGGCTGGGGTATCGCCAATAGCAGGAATTTTATAGTTAGCAGGGCCAAAGCTGGCAAGCTGGCCTTTATCGTTCCATTGTAAGTCTTCGGTGGTAAGCCAGCCCATACCTTGCACAAAAGCCCCTTCAACTTGCCCTATATCAAGTGCTGGGTTTATTGAGCTGCCCACATCGTGCAATATATCAACACGGGTTACGGTATTTTCACCTGTCAGCGTATCTATCTCTACTTCACTCAGTGCTACGCCGTGCGCGTAATAAAAAAACGGTCGGCCTTCGCCCTTCGCTCTATCGTAATGAATTTTAGGCGTGGCGTAATAACCCGTTGATGAAAGCGATATACGGTTCATATATGCAAGGTTTGCAAGTTCACTAAAGCTAATTTTGCCTTTGCTAAAGGTAATCAGGTTATCTTTAAATACAATACTTTGGCTGTCTACTTCAAAGTGCTTGCTGATAAAGTTAATTAAGCGCTCTTTTATGGTATTTACCGCATTTAGCGCTGCCATGCCGTTTAAGTCGGTACCGCTTGAAGCCGCGGTTGGCGAGGTGTTTGGTACTTTGTCGGTACGAGTAGCGCTTATGCTTACTGCGTCAAAATCAACGCCAAAGCCATGGGCTACAATTTGCGCTATTTTTGTATTAAGCCCTTGGCCCATTTCGGTGCCGCCATGGTTTAAATGAATTGATCCATCGCTGTAAACATGCACAAGTGCACCCGCCTGGTTTAAGTGCTGTACGGTAAACGATATACCGTATTTTACCGGCGTCATCGCAAGGCCTTTTTTGATAATGGGCGATGATGCATTAAAGGCTTTAATGGCATCTTTACGTGCCCAGTAATCACCCGACTCCTCAAGCTGGCTTATCATATCTTTTAAAATATGTTGCTCTACGGTTTGATGGTACGGCGTGGTGTCGCGGCCTTTTTTGTATAAATTAAGTTTTCGGATCTCAAGCGGATCTTTACCCAATTTAGCTGCAATGTCGTCGATTATTAGCTCGCCCATGATCATGCCTTGCGGGCCACCAAACCCTCTGAATGCGGTGTGGCTTACAGTATTAACTTTACAGCGATTCCCTTTAATGGTGGCGGCTGGGTAGTAATAAGCGTTATCTGCATGAAACATTGCGCGGTCTACAATGGCATCGGATAAGTCAGGCGAATAACCACAAAACCCATTTACGGTTACATCAGCGCCTTCAATTAGGCCATTTTGGTCAAACCCTACATGGTATTGATTATAAAATGGGTGGCGTTTACCGGTAAGTTTAAAGTCGTCGCTGCGGGCTAGCCGCATTTTAACGGCGCAGCCAAGGTGATAAACCGCAAGCGCTGCAAGGCAAGCCCACGGCGCGCCTTGAGTTTCTTTGCCGCCAAAAGCACCGCCCATTCGGCGGGTTTCTACGTTTACAAAGCTAAATGGCTTTTTTAAAATTTTGGCAACTAAGTGCTGCACCTCTGTTGGGTGCTGCGTAGAACATTGCACATGAATCCCGCCATCGCTGTCGGGCTGAGCGAGTGCTATTTGCCCCTCAAGGTAAAAGTGTTCTTGCCCGCCTATGTGTATTTCACCTTTAAGTTGGTGGGCTGCATTATTTATGGCTTGCTCGCTATTACCGCGGTTAAGTGAATGTGGCGGCCTTACCCAATGCCCTTTTTTAATTGCTTCTTTAATATCAAGTATGGGGGCGGTTTGCTCGCACTCTATAACCACTAAACGAGCAGCGCGGCGCGCCATTTCGTAGCTGTCGGCAACGACTACCAGCACAGGTTGCCCGTGGTATTGAATTTCGTGATTGGTTAATAGCACATCACCTGGGAATATTGGGCCAATATCAAGCTTACCGGGTACATCATCAGCCGATAAAATACG
>NZ_NTLW01000208.1:0-9005 GCF_002632075.1 Pseudoalteromonas sp. ESRF-bin5
CAAGACATAGAGAACGAATGGGAAACAGAGTTTAGGGTACAATATCGTTACCGATACTTGTCTGCGTTTCAACCCTCTATTGAGTTATATGCAGGGGAAGATTTTATCGGAATTGGGCCCGGGTTTATTGGGCTATACCGGTTTGAAGGGCAAAAACAGCTAAAATGGGAAGCTGGCTTTATAAGTGAAATTAGCCAGTCTGAAAAAAACCACAGTTTTAGACTTGCCCTAGAATTTGAATTTTAAGCATATAAATATAGGTTGATTGTTTATTGCTCAATAAAATAAGGAAGTGCTTGACTTATATTTGGTTATCTATATAGTGGGCCGCAGCTAGAAAGAAAGCATGTAAGCTATAAATCTCCATTTCGTTGTTGTATAAGTAATACTTGTAGTACCGTCCTGAAGTTTTTAAAGTACCATCTCATTTTTTGCTACACCCGCTCATATGAGCATATTTTTTATTTTTATATCAGGATATTACAATGTCTAACATCGTATCAGGTACAGTTAAGTGGTTCAACGAGTCTAAAGGTTTTGGTTTCATCGAGCAAGAAAATGGCCCAGACGTTTTCGCACATTTCTCAGCAATCAAAAGCGAAGGTTTCAAAACTTTAGCTGAAGGCCAACGTGTAGAGTTCACTCTTTCACAAGGTCAAAAAGGTCCTCAAGCTGATAACATCACAGCTGTATAATTTTACTTTTAAGTAAAATGAAAAAAAGCGCCTAGGGCGCTTTTTTTGTGTCTGAAACAAACCTAACTTATTCAACAACCACGACCTAATACCAAGGATCACAATTAAAGTGGTTCTATTTGACCCCAAGGTCTAATATAAACACCTATTTAGTGACAGGGTTAGGTGCTAATAAAAAGCCTGTATAGCTTTAATTAGTAAAAGCGTAAAAGAGAGAGTTCAAGTACCGCTGAGCGAATACCACTTATTGTTAATTATTTACCTCACCTGCACATCATTTAATTCAAAAGCCGCGTGTAATTTATCTCATTTACCGTAAGGGCTTCTTTTAGTTTTGCTCACTTGTTTGTGCGCTTCTTCCATTTTTTCTATAAGAACTTTATCTGTATCTTTATTTGCAGCTAAATAAGCAACCGTTGTTAATGCATCTATTTTAAAAATAAATTTTAAGTGGCCCGGTTTAAGTTTAAAGTAATCACTATATTGGAGCATATAAAGCGGGTCATCCAATATTAGGTCTACTTTTTTGGCTAGTAGTAACTTATAAGAATGCTGTATATCTGAAGTTATAACGCCCTCAAACCCCATTTTAGTGAGAGTTTGGGTCGAGAAGTCGTTATGTTGCATAGCTATTTTGTAATTTTTTGCTTGGTTAATATTATTGATTACTATATCGGTTCTGTCTGATAGCCCAACAAATCCCATTTCAAAGCGACCAATTTCCCCTACCCACTGAAATTGATCTTCACGTTCTGGCGTGCGAGCAATGCTGTAAATAAACGTGTTTTTTTCCTCGCTCGCCATTTTGTAGGCGCGGGCCCAAGGGTACATTTGTATGTCTGGTGTTAAACCAGCCTGTTTAAATATATCTCTTATGTACTGTGTCCCTTTACCTTGAACTTCACCGTCTATTAAAACTTGATTAGGTGGTGCTAATTCTGTAACAACCAGCAAAGGCTCTTCAGCTAAAGTGCTAAATGATAAAAAAAGGATAAAAAAGGTCAGATTATATTTCACTACAACTAGTCAATTTAGGCTTGGAAACACTTAATTAAGTGTGGTTTAAAATTGTTAAATTTACAAAGTATTAGTGGTTATTTGAGTTGTAAAAATCTCATAATGAAAATAAAGAGAGGATATAGGAAGGAAGGTAACTTTATTAAAGCCCTAAAACGATAAAAGGGCCTTGCGGCCCTTGGTGAAGTATCGTTCAAGTCAGCTAGCACTTTAACCCCTTAAAGTACTAACTTCTTGTTTTGCAACACCGGTTCATCTCTTAAGTTTCTAAGCTAGCGAGAGGAAAAACCCAGCAATTGCTGCGCTCATAAGGTTAGCCATAGATCCTGCTAACACTGCTCTGAGCCCTAAGCGTGCGATATCCTTCCGCCTGCTAGGCGCCATACCGCCTAACCCACCTAGTAAAATGGCTATCGATGATAAGTTAGCGAATCCACACAAAGCAAACGTAACAATTGCTTGTGTGTGCGCACTTAACGTATCGCGATAATTTATAAAGTCTAAGTAAGCAACAAACTCGTTTACTACTATCTTTTGACCAATAAAACTGCCGGCTATAATTGCTTCATCCCACGGTACACCGAGTAACCATGCAACAGGAGCAAATACATAACCTAAAATTTCTTGTAGCGTTAATGTTGGATGATCAAACCATCCGCCTACACCACCTAATAAACCATTTAGAAGCGCAATTAACGCTACGAATGCCAGTAGCATTGCACCAACATTAAGTGCTAAATGCATACCATTTGCCGCACCTGATGCAGCAGCATCAATTACGTTTACCGGTTTATCATCGTCGTTTAAATCTAAATCAGCTAAGTTATCTTTAGGTGTTTCGGTTTCTGGCACAATCATTTTTGCCATTAAAAAACCACCTGGTGCCGCCATAAAGCTGGCTGCAATTAAGTACTTAAGCTCTACACCAATAATTACGTAACCAGCCATTACAGAGCCAGCTACAGTGGCTAAGCCACCTACCATTACAGCAAATAACTCAGATTTGGTCATTGTTGCTATAAACGGTTTAACAATTAACGGCGCTTCAGTTTGGCCAACAAATATATTTGCCGTCGCTGAAAGTGATTCTGTACGCGAGGTTTTTAAAAGCTTTTGTAAACCACCGCCTAAAATTTTAATTATCCAGTCCATAATGCCTATGTGATATAAAACAGCGACCAGCGCTGAGAAAAACACAATAACGGGCAAAACCTGAATTGCAAAAATAAAACCTAGCGTGTCTTGCGATGCCAGTGGGCCAAACAAAAAGCCAATCCCGTCATTCGCGTAGCCAATAACCGATGAAACGGCAGCTGACATACTTGCTAATACGTTTTTTCCTGCGTCAAAAAACAGAACAAAGCCGCCAATAACAACTTGCATTGCAAATGCTATAGCAACGGTTCTTAAATTAATTGCCTTGCGATTAGTTGACGCGGCAAAGGCAATGCCCAGCAGCACACACATGCCTACCAAGCTCATAAATGTTGTCATACAAATGTTTCCCGTTGTTATTCTTGTAGTAAATATTTAATTTTACTTTTTATAATATCAATCGCAACGCGGTTCATGCCGCCTCGAGTCACTACTAAATCTGCATTATGCTTAGAAGGCTCAATAAATTGATAAAACATCGGTCTTACAGTTGCTTGATACTGTTCAACAACAGATTGTAACGTTCTGCCTCGCTGCTCCATATCACGTTGCATACGACGCATTAAGCAGATATCTAAAGGAGTATCTATAAATACCTTAATATCAAATTCTTTATTTAGCGCTTTGTCGCTCAGTAATAAAATACCTTCAACAATTAAAATTTTTGCAGCGGCTACACGTCGCGTTTTATCGCTGCGGGTATGCTGTGCATAATCATATGTTGGTACTTCTACTGAATTTCCACTACGAAGTTGAGTTAAATGTTCAAGCATTAACTCATGTTCAAATGCATCAGGGTGGTCGTAGTTCGTTTGCGTACGATGAGCCATCGGCAAATGCGACTGATCCTTGTAATAAGCATCTTCTTCAATAATGGCAATTGCGCCCGGTTCAAGCTCATTAACCAACTCGTTGTATATAGTTTGGCTAAACAGAGATTTGCCCGACGCAGACGCGCCAGCAATAGCTATAATAGTTGTTCGTGTCACTAAAGTTCTCACCCACACAGAAGGATATATTGTTGGTAGATCACAATAGCAAAAAAGACACGATTAATCTCTTTTGCTTCGCTTAAGAACGCAAATTTATAATGTTTAGGTTTTATGAAACAGGACTTTTGTCCTGTACGGAAAAATCGTTCAGCAGATAAAGTAACCACCTAGAAACAAAGTGAGGTCAAAATGGCAAGAGCAATTATCTTAATGGCAGATAGCCTAGGAATCGGTGCAGCACCAGATGCAGATAAATTTGGTGATCTTGGCGCCAATACATTCGCTCACTTACTAAAAGCATATTACGACGAAACAGGCAGCGCACTTTCGCTTCCTAATTTATCTAAATTAGGTTTAGTAGACGCCTGTGAAGCCGCCGGTGGAGAAACGTGTTTAGTTTCAGACCGCCAAGCACCACAAGGTGCATGGGGTTACGCTAAAGAACTTTCTAGCGGAAAAGACACTCCATCAGGCCATTGGGAAATGGCTGGCGTACCTGTGTTATTTGATTGGGGATATTTCCCAAAAACACAGCCCAGTTTCCCACAAGAATTTGTAGACGAGTTTATAGCTCGTACAGGTATTCCTGGCATTTTAGGCAATTGCCATGCATCGGGAACAACCATATTAGAACAGCTAGGTGAAGAGCACGTAAAAACAGGTAAACCAATCTGTTACACCTCAGCTGATAGCGTGTTTCAAATAGCCGCGCATGAAGAGTCATTTGGCCTAGAGAAGCTTTATCAAGTTTGCGAAATCGCACGGGCGCTGCTTGATGAAATGAATATAGGGCGAGTGATTGCGCGGCCATTTTTGGGTTCAAATAGTCAAGACTTTGCACGAACAGGTAATCGTCGTGACTATTCAGTACTTCCGCCAGCACCAACATTGTTAGATGTTTTAGCAAAAGACGGCGGCGAAGTAATTAGTATTGGTAAAATTTCAGACATATACGCGCATCAAGGCATAACCCAAAAGCACAAAGCACCAGGGCTTATGAACTTGCTTGAAAAAACCAGCGAGGTTATTTCAACAGCACCTGATCGCAGCTTAATTTTTACCAACTTGGTTGATTTTGATGAAAAATTTGGTCATCGCCGTAACCCGGTAGGTTACGCTAAAGCATTAAAAGAATTTGATGACTATTTACCAACTATACTAAACCAGTTAAATGCAGATGATGTATTAATGATCACTGCCGACCACGGGTGTGACCCAACCTTTCCAGGTTCTGAGCACACGCGTGAATACGTACCTGTGATAGCGTATAAGCCTGGTATGGATAATACGCCGCTAGGTGAACGAAACAGTTTTGCAGATATTGGTCAAACACTAGCACAGTGGTTTAACTTGTCTGAGCTTGAATATGGCGACAGCTTTTTAACTCAATTAAACGCGCCAAAATAAAAAGGAAACAACGAATGAGTACTCCTCATATAAATGCAAATGTTGGTGATTTCGCCGAAACAGTTTTAATGCCAGGCGATCCGCTACGTGCGCAATATATTGCTGAAAACTTTTTAGATGATGCAGTACAAGTAACTGGTGTACGCAACATGTTTGGCTTTACAGGTACTTACAAAGGTAAGCCAGTAAGCATTATGGGTTCAGGCATGGGTATTCCATCAATGTCTATTTATGCACGTGAGCTAATTGTTAGCTTTGGCGTAAAAAACATTATACGAATTGGTACATGTGGCGGTATTGGTACCGACATTAAAATCCGTGACGTAATTTTTGCACAAGGTGCAAGCACAGACTCAAACGTAAACCGTGCACGTGTTCGTGGTTACGACTTTTCTGCAATTGCAGACTTCGACCTACTTTTAAACGGCGTTAATGCAGCAAAAGAGCTAGGTATTAAAGCAAAAGTAGGTAACGTATTCACAACCGACACTTTCTACCAAGCAGACGACACTTTCTACAAAGATTTAGATAAGTTAGGCGTGCTAGCTGTAGATATGGAAACAGCCGGTTTATACGGCGTTGCAGCTGAGTACGGCGCAAACGCAATGGCATTATTTACCGTAAGCGACCACGTGATCACTGGCGAAGCAACACCAGCCGATGAACGTCAAAGCACGTTTAACGAAATGGTTAAAATTGCATTAGAGTCTATCTAATCAATAAAACAGTTCCTTGGTAACGTATTCACTAAGTTTTGGAGACACGCCCAAAGTGAAGTGAGACTAACCTCCAAAGCCGCATTTTATGCGGCTTTTTTTATGCCTTAATAATTATAAAATCATGAGTACCAGACTCTAAAAGCGCAGCGTCTCTTAACCTCTTTGTGAATAATCTTTCAAAAACGTAATGCACAAAGTGAACAGAATGAGAAGAAAATGAGAGAACAAAGTGAACAGGACATAGTTTGGCCTTGTTTTGTAAACGTAGAGCTTGCTCACGTTAAAAGCGTAGCTTCTCACTTCTGGTCAAATATTAAATCACTTAGTCACTATCTCTAAAAGCGCAGCGCCTCTTAACCTCTTTGTGAATCATCGGTTTTAAAATCTTAATGCACAAAGAGAAGCGAATGAGGAGTAAATGAGAAGACAAAGTGAACAGGTCATAGTTTAGCTTTGATTTGTAGACGTAGAGCTTGCTCACGTTAGAAGCGTAGCTTCTTGTTACTTAAAAAGGTATCACCACCGGGTGCACCAAGGCGCTTCGCGCTACACCGAGAAAACAGGAGTAACAACTAGTCACGGCTTCTGTCCTTTCCTTTACTTCTTGGAGGTGAAGCAATCACTTTTCATACCATCATTAAAAATTATGTGTTTAACAAAGTTATTTTAAAGCTGGGTTAAACTCAAGCTAAACTTCGCTATGAAAGCCAAGGTCATTTATTTAATTGCTACCCGAAAACGTTAAAATTTGCTATGTTGCAATACAGTACACGCTTAGTGTTTTTATTAGGAAAGTTATGAAATCGTTATCTATTTTTTTTGCTTTATTTACCTTTACGCTAGCAGTAAATAGCTATGCCACAGAGTCTACTACCGATCAGCAAAAAGCGGATGAAAAAGTAAACACACTAGAATACAAAGCCCCTGAGCTTAAAAAACCGGTTGTTGACCCAACCAAACCAGACGACTCAAAAGTGTTAGGCGATGAAACACCAAAACCAGTTGAAAAGCCTAAAAATAAAATAGAAAAAGCAGCAGCCGTAGCCGAAGCAGAAAAAGCAGTAGCCCAAGCAAAAGAGGCCTTAACAGCTAAACAGCAAGCCAAAGCCAAGCAATCACGCGAATCACTTGCTGTGGTTGAACAACTTATAAAAGCCTATAACGCGCGCAACATTGAAGAGTTTATTCGTGTTTACGATGAAGATGTAGAGTTTTATATTTTCCCCAATGAGCTATTATTTAAAGGAAAAGAAAAACTAATAGCACGTTATGGTTTAATGTTTAAAAAGCTAAAGTGTATTCACTCATCGCCAATTAAACGCATAGTCCATGGTGATATAGTAATAGACCATGAGCTATCAGAAACCTGCTCAGCAGACGAGAACGTAATAGATAAACGCTCAGAGCTTGTATCGAGCTATCAAATTAAAAACGGAAAAATAATTCGCGTATTATTTTTTCGTTAAGGATTATTATGCAAATTACTGACGACAAAAAACTTCGCTTAATGTACCGAGTAGAGCCCGGTTGTTTAGGCCCCGAAGGCGCACAACATATTGAAGATTTTTGTCGTTATGCTAACAAGCATATTAAGTCACCTTATTATGCACAATTCGTTTTTTTACCGCGTTACGATAAACAAAAAGACGAACGCCAATACAGCGTAAAAAGCCGTAATCTATCGCAATTGCAGGTTAGAAAGTACTTTAGTCACTTTGAAATCGATATGGATGGCTTTGAAGAGCAACTCGACGAGCTACTCACCAAAGCAATCGATTTGTACTTTAAACGCTAACAGCTAAAGCTTCAAATATAAGTAAAGCGGCTAAGGTATACTGAGTACGTATGCTTTATACCTAAAGCCTGCTTACGTAATCCTTTATCAAATCACTTAGTCCCTAACTCTAAAAGCGCAGCGTCTCTCAACCTCTTTGTGAATAATGGGCTTTAAAACAGTAATACACAAAGAGAAGCGAATGAGAAAACATAATGATCTGGGCAATGCTTAGCCTTGTCTTGTAGACGTAAAGCTTGCTCACGTTAGAAGCGTAGCTTCTTATTACTTAAAAATACATACCACCACAGAGTGCACCGAGGCGCTTCGCGCTACACAGAGTTAAAAAATATTGGTTAGTCACTGCTCCTTTTTTCTCATTCACTTCTCGGTGGTAAAACTGGGAAGTCCAAACAATCACTTTTATAGCATAACTAAAACGCTTCTACAGGCTGTATTCAGCCACGGCATTGTGAATATAAGGATTTTCATTACCTCTAAAAGCTCGGCGTCTCTTAACCTCTTTGTGAATAATGGGCTTTAAAATTTAAATGCACAAAGAGAACAGAATGAGAAGAAAATGAGAAAACATAATGATATGGGCAATGCTTAGCCTTGTCTTGTAGACGTAGAGCTTGCTCACGTTAGAAGCGCCGCTTCTCATTTCAGGTCAAATATTAAATTACTTAGTCCCTAACTCTAAAAGCGCAGCGCCTCTTAACCTCTTTGTGAATAATAATCTTTTAAAACCTTAATACACAAAGCACAGGACTTTATTACAGCCATAAAAAAAGAGCTTTCGCTCTTTTTTACAAACTATATAAGCAAGCTAAACTTACTCGCCTGCCACAATAGTATTAAAGCTATTATTATCGTGAAGGCTTGCAAATGCACTTTCGTGGAGTAACTCATTACGTAAGTTAGGTGAATACTCAAGTGCCATTTTTATATCGGCCAGCGCATCGGCGTGTTCGTGTATTAACGCAAACGCACACGCGCGTTGCCAATACGCATAACCGTAATCGCTATCTATATCAATTGCTTGGTTACATAAATCAATCGCTTTGGCGGTTTGATTAATTTCAAGCAGGGCATCAGCTTTGTAAGCAATAGCCTCAACGTCTTCAGGTTTACGCTTTAAAATTTCATCAAAAATCTCGATTTTATTAGCATAATCACTTTCTAAATTTGCGCGCATCCACAACGAGTGAACCTCATTTGTAATCGATATACGTTCTTGGTTACT
>NZ_NTLW01000137.1:0-5125 GCF_002632075.1 Pseudoalteromonas sp. ESRF-bin5
CAAAGCGCCTAGGAGGAATTATGAGTCGATTTAATCATCAGCGTGGTTGGTTTAAAGACACGCTAAATAAAAAGATATCAGGCGTATGTAGTGGCTTAGCTTACCGATTAGATTTTCCGGTGTGGGCAACACGTTTGGTTACTATTTTACTGTTTTTAAGTTTTCCGTTTGTAGTTGCGCTTAGTTATTTTATTGCGCATTGCTGTTTAGAAGAAAAGCATATTAAGGAATTTTAAAATGAAAGCTATAGCTGTTTGTATACTCATTTATTTGGTGTTTTTTACTAACTCATTCTCATTTTTAAACTTTGACACGTGGCAGTTTCCATTGTGGATTGCAGATATGAGCTGGGTTGGTGTTGAATTAGTGAGTGTACTTATAGCCATTGTAGCCGTTGCCGCAATTGCTGCGTTAGTGACTTTAGGTTTGATTGGTGCAGCAGCAGTGGCTGTTATTGGTACTGTTTTGGCTTTGCTATTTGGCTCAGTGATGATTGCATGGCCATTATTATTTATTGCCGTATTGTGCTGGTTAGTGGCTGATAACAAAAAAGTGGTTTCTTAATCCTTAATTTAACTCACTATTCCCCGTTAACTATGTTAAATTTAACGTGTGATATTACGTTTTTACAAGGATTAAAATGATGACAAAATTGTGTTTATCTTTTGTGTCTGCATTGGCTTTTAGTTTTTTTTCGTCATCTTTGGCTGCGCACTCTGGCCATAACCATTCAGCCGATACCGCACAACTTGAAGTAAGTAACGCGCAAGTTAGAGAGTTCTTACCTGGCGGTAAGGCAAGTGCCGCCTACTTAACTATTTCCAATCACAGTGGTACAAATGCAATATTAACAAAGGCCAGTATTGACGGACTAGCACGTGTTGAAATACATGAGCATGCACATGTTGATGGTATGATGAAAATGCAAAAGGTTGAATCGGTCATTGTGAAAGCGCATGAAAGTGTCGATTTTCAGCCTGGAGGCTATCATTTAATGGTATTTGAGCCACAAGAGCCTTTAAAAGCAGGGCAAGAACGCAAACTAACGCTATATTTTAGTGATGGTAATCGCTTATTTACAAATATTGAGGTGGTTACGCTAGAGTCGCAAATAAATAAAGCTAAGTCGTCAGCACAACATTCTCATCACTAGGAGTTTACATGTCGCAACACAAAGGAAAAATAGCAGGCATTATAGTTATACTGCTTATTATATTTTACGCCATTGCCGTTTACTGGAGTACTGAGCCTTCACGTTTTGATGTGGTTGAAAGTGCAAAAGAGCAAGCGCAACTTCGAAATGAAACAATGGTGACGGGTTACATTACTACATCAACACTTATCACTGTTGCAAATACGCTGCTTGATAAGCCGGGCGGGTATTTATCAAACGACGTAATACCACCTAGCATTATTATGGATGATATGCCTGCTTGGGAATATGGCGCACTTGAAATGGTTCGTGATTTATCACTTTCTATGAGAAAAGATTTTAGCCGCTCTCAATCGCAATCAACTGAACACGAAGCGCTTAAAAAAGCACAACCTCAATTTAATATAAGTTCTGAAGCTTGGGCGTGGCCAAGTGCTGAGGGCGAGTACCAAAAAGGGATTGATTACTTAATTGTTTACCGTACGCAAATGGCTCATCAGCATGAGCGCGATAGTCAGTTTTATGCCCGCGCTGATAACTTACGTAGTTGGTTAAAAGAAGCTGAAAAACGTTTAGGCAGTCTAAGCCAGCGTTTAAGTGCAAGTGTTGGGCAAGATAAAGTTAATACTGATTTAGCTGGTAATTCTTCAAATAAGCAAGCAACGCTTGCTCCATTGCAGCAGCAAGTAAGAACACCATGGCTTGATATTGATGATGTGTTTTATGAGTCTCGCGGTGCAACGTGGGCGTTACTGCATTTTTTACAAGCCGTAGAGTATGACTTTAACGATGTACTTGAAAAGAAAAACGCACGCGTCAGCTTACAGCAAATCATTCGTGAACTTGAGGCCACGCAAGAAACTGTATGGAGCCCACTAATTTTAAACGGAAATGGTTTTGGCTATGTTGCTAATCATTCTCTTGTTATGGCAAATTATATTTCTAGAGCCAACGCGGCTTTAATCGAACTTAGCGAACTATTAGCGCAAGGATAAAAAATGAAAAAGTATTGTTTAGCAGCTGCCTTATCTATGGCATGTTTAGCACCTGTAGCTCAGGCTGATACCCTATTAGGTTTGTATGTAGGTGTTGATGGTTGGCAGTCGGATAATGAAGGTCAGCTTTCTTACAAAGCAAATGCACCTCAAGATTTTAACTTTGAAGATGAAACATACATAAGCTATTACGCCGCGCTTGAACATCCGGTGCCATTAGTACCTAATCTTAAATTAAAGTATACAGAACTTGAGCTAAATGGCTCTACAGTGCTAAATGATACATTTAGCTTTAATGGTTCAGACTACGTAGTGGGTACAACCGTTAATTCTGTAAGCGATTTAACGCATGTAGATTACATTTTGTATTACGAAATATTTGATAATGATTTGATTTCTATCGATTTAGGTCTAAACGCGAAGCAGTTTGACGGTGACATCATTGTTAATGGTACTACGCAAGATGGTGGCGCAAACTTTACTGAAACGGTTGAGTTTTCTGGTTTTGTGCCACTTGCATACGCGCGTGCAGAAGCAGGCTTACCACTTACAGGTTTAAGTGTGTTTTTTGAAGGCAGCCTTTTGGCAATTGACGATAGTAAAGTGCAAGATTATCAAGTAGGTGTTGCTTGGGAACTTGTAGATAACTTAGCTGTAGATATTGCTGTTAAAGCGGGTTACCGATCAATGGTATTAGAGCTTGACGATATTGATGATATTACTACTGATATTGACGCATCGGGTCCGTTTGCAGGTATTCAGGTTCATTTTTAATTAGTGCCTTCTAATTAAACAAAGCGTGGCGTCCTATTTTGTAGTATGCCACGCTAAATCAAACTCTCCCTCTAGTGCCGTGTTTACCAGCTGCTTATATACTTTATTTACAGGGAATCGTATGAGTTTAGATAGCTCATCACCGGTTTGTGTGAATTTGTAATAGCTTAACACCAAATCACTATTCTTTGCTTTAAGCGTCACCTTTTGAGATAAAAACGATAACGTTAGTTCTTGACCAGCTTTAAGCACCGCTGATTCGATTTCTTTTCTGTAGAGCAAATTCAAATCCATTAAAGTTAAAATATCGGGAAAACTTATTCCTGTTTTACCTAAATTTAATGACACTTTATTTCCCTTACGAAGTAGGTCAAATAAAGACGGTTTTTTATAAAAGCCAAGTAAAATAAAGTGGCTATCGTCTTTTTCATTATAACCTGACAAAGACACGCATTTTTGCAAAGAGTCAGCTTCGCGTTGAGTCATGTGCTTTAGTGTTTGTAAGCTTTTAATTGAAAAAGTACCCGGGCTTAATGTTTCACCGGTTATAATTTTTGCCCACAATGCTTGCATAGAGCTATTTGAGGTGTCCTCACATAAAGCAATAAAGTGTTCAACCCAATCTCCATCAGGGTGTTTATTGCTAGCTACATCAGGGCAAAACTCCATTGCTTTAGTTAAAATAGCTTCTATATTTTGTTGGCGCTTAATAGCCAGTAAATCGTGTCTTTGCTTTGCGCGAGTTAGTAAAGGGTGTTCGCTATTTATATGGTACAGCGGTTTTACTTGCCCTTTCGTATTGTAACTTTGTTCTGATGATGGCGAAGTTTCGTTGTTGGGCACCTTAGTCACAGGGTAGCCAAGTAACGATTCTATTATATTAGCTAGATTAATCCGTGCTTGTGCTGTTTTTACTGTCATGGCTATTTGCTACGCTTTGTATATCGCTTAATTGTGCTACGGTTTTTAAATTATTTAACCCAAGCTCTAGAGTGTTATTTAAAATATACTCATATACGAGTGCCATATAGCCTGAAATGAGAAGAGTCGTTGATTGTCCCTCAATATAACAGGTCACGGTATTGGCATTTGCCTGCGGTGAAAATGTGAGTGTACCTTCAATAATGTGTTCATTATTTAGCAATATGTTGAACGACATTTCATCATCACTTAGGGAGGTTATAGTCATTTCACCATATCCCCATTTTCCTACCCATGATTGATGAGCGCCTACACCAGCACCAGGTTCATTAACAATAAACTCAATGGTAGGGTCTACTTGCTGCCAAGGTGACCATGTGTGCCATTGGTTAAAGTCGGCAACAAGTGTTTTTATTGTACTGGTATTGGCATTAATTTCTACGTGTTTACTTACACGATAATCTTGAGGCAGCAGTAATCCGACTACGACTACTATAAGTAGTAAAACTAATACGTATTTGAACAGCACTTTTAATAATTTAATAACCATACCTTTGGTAGTTTTTTTAACTATATATATAACAACTTTTTGTTAATCGACTATAGTATGAATTAGATCATAAGCCAAAAACTAAATTTATAGCTTTTTAAACATTACGTTAGAATATTTAAGCATTAAGCAGTACCAGAAAAGGGTAAATATGTCGTCTGAACAAAATGATTTTCTATTTTTAGACCCACAGCAAGACGACGAAATAGTTGTTGAGCCATCTCGTTATTGGGATATTTTAATTGTAGACGACGACGAAGAAATTCATACGGTTACACAACTCGCATTATCTGGACTAGAGTATGGTGGTGCTAGGCTTAGGTTTCATCACGCATATTCTGGCGCTGAGGCCAAAAATATACTTACTCAGCCCAATGATATATCTGTTATTTTTTTAGACGTTATTATGGAAACTGACGATGCCGGCTTTCAGGTGGTTAAACATGTCAGAGACATTCTAAATAACAAACGCGTTCGCATTATTTTACGTACGGGCCAAGCCGCTAATATCCCCGAAGAAAAAGTTATTCGTGAATACGATATAAACGATTACAAAACTAAAACAGAGCTGACACGCTCAAAACTTGTGACAACGCTTATTGCTGCTATTCGTTCTTTCGAACAGATATGCCTGCTTGAGTATCAAGCGCAAGCGATGAATACTATTTTATCTGCCTCTAAATACATTTTGGGGCAAACAGATATAAAAGTATTGTGCAATAAAGCACTTGA
>NZ_NTLW01000147.1:0-20211 GCF_002632075.1 Pseudoalteromonas sp. ESRF-bin5
TAATCGTTCCAGCTTATGCCAGATACACGCGCTACAACTTCACCTGCTGTTACAAACATCAGGTTGTTATAAGCGTATTTACTACGAAAACTGCTGGCTGGTTTTAAGTATTTTAAGCCTGATAAAATATCAGCAACTGATTTATCTGTGCTTGGCCAAATCATTAAGTCGCCTTGCCCAAGGCCTAAACCACTACGGTGGCTTAGTAAATCGCGCACTCGCATTTCCCGGGTTACATATGAGTCGTATAATCTAAATTCAGGTAAATGGTCGATTACGCGGTCATCCCAGCGTAATTTCCCCTCATCGACTAATTTAGCTAACGCGGCGCTGGTAAATGCCTTTGTATTTGATGCAATACCAAATAACGTATCTTTATTTACTTCAGCCTTTGTATTTAGGTTTGCGATGCCAAACCCTTTAGCGAGTACAACCTCGTCATTTTCAACAATAGCAACGGCCATACCAGGCACATCAAAGCGCGCCATAGAGGTTTTAATGACCTCTTCTATTTTGTTGGTATCAACCTGTGCCCAAGTATTAAAAGTAGCACTGGCCAGTAGTGTAAAAGCCGCTAAATTAGTCAGTTTCATGTTAGTCCTTTTATTATTGATGCACTGCAAGTTCAATTGCTGCGCGTTCTTTATTAGGATCGCTCTTTTGTGGGCGATTAAGTATTGCATCACTGTAAGCCTTTGGTACGCCCGCTTCAAGTGCTCCGCGATGAACATGTTTAACGTACCAATCGTAGGGTAAAACGTCCTCGTCGTGTGTATTTGCAATATAACAATGGGTATCAATTGTTTGCCCATTTAACAGCTCAACCGTTATATCTACACAATCGTAACCTGGGCCTTCTATCGCATCTAAAGTGAGTTTTTCGTCAGCGTTAACTTCATAGACCACACCGTATACTAAGGCATCTGCTTTATCAGTTTTTTGAATACTGCATTTACCCGAGCCATCAGAAAAAAGCATATCAAAGGTTAACTCATACCCTTTAAGGATTGCTGTGCCCACACGCTTTGCATTTGGCAAACGTGCCAACAAACGATTAGACGACATGTTAGATCCAAACGAAAAATTATATAAAGGCATGTTTACTCCTGCTTGTATTACATAAATTGAACAAGTTAAATAACAACACGTACAGCCAACGCAATTAAAATAACGCCAATACCTCGGTCAAACCAGTAGCCGCGTTGCTGAAAAAAATCACGCACGCAGGCTTTAGAAAGTACCAACGAAAGCGCAGAAAACCACGCCCATGTTGCAAGCGCCATATAAATACCATAACCAATTTGCACACTCACTGGCGTTGTTTGACTTATCACCAAGGTAAATAACGACATAAAAAAGAGAGTGGCTTTTGGGTTCAGTGCGTTAGTGAAAAAACCACGTCTAAAAGCAACCCAAATAGACTCCTCTGGAGCTGTTTGGTTATCAATATCATTGGTTGATGATGCGCCCGGCTTAGCCGCTCTTAGTGCTTGTATTCCAAGATAAGCCAAATAAGCGCCTGCTACATATTTAAGTGCCATAAACAAACTAGGCGATTGAGACAAAATAAGCGCCACACCCATTACACAATAAGCTATGTGCAACAAAATAGCGCCGCCAACGCCTGCACTTGTCCACAATGCGTTTCGCCTACCTTGTTGCACACTTTGCTTTAGCACAACAGCAAAGTCAGGACCTGGGCTTGCTACTGCAAAGAAGTGAGCAATAACAATTAATAAAAATTCATCTAAATAGTCCACACTTATCCTTGCTAGTTAGGTGCATACGCCAGTAATAACGGGTTTGCCGATTCACTCACCAGCGCTTTAATTTCTTTTTGCGCTTTTTTGAATTGGCTTCGTAAATGGGGCTTTAAATGTTTTTTAGATACGTTGTCTTTTTTGAAGTAGCACACCAAAGCATGCATAAATACCGTATGTGTTTCGCTCAATTGTGCTTCACGGTTAGCGTACGGGTTGTAACATGAGCCGCACCCGCCTTTAAACTGATACACCGTATTGCTCATCATGACACCAAAACCTAAAAAACAGGCAAGCGCATCAGCAGCTTGGGGTAAAAAGTCCTTCCCCCCTGGAGGTAATACACCCACATGATGAATCATAATAGTAGCCAGTGTTCCGGCAAAACTGGCAACTAAATCTTGGGGCTGATTTATTTGATTAGGGTTAAATGAAATATTAATAGCATGGCTCGGCGGCACAATTAACTCACAGCGCTCACCACGTATTACACTACTAAACTCAAAACGAGGAAACACTTGTGGCTGTAATTGCTGAGGCGCAACTAATTGAATTGGCCATGCACTCATTCCCGCATACGTAGTTACTCGCTTAAATACGCTGGTGGCCATTTGCTCAATACTTGATACCGAATCAGGAAAATATTGCCCTGTAGGCAATATTATTTGCGTATGTTTAGTAAAAAACTCAGCATCAAAATTTTCTACAGCCCAAATAAAGGTATCAATAAGCCATTGCTGCTCTTGTTGCTCTAACAAAGGCGCTGATTTAAATAACGCTAACATAGTGTACTCTTAATTTAATTATTCTTGCTCTTGTGCCCACTGCCATGCTTTCGTGTTATATAAAGGCACAGTAGATAATGCATGGTGATGACTGCCGCTCGACTCTTTTGTTGAATACGACAAATATAATAATGTGCGAGTTTTAGCGTCGTATATTCGGCGCACCTTTAACGATTTAAATAAAATGCTCTTTGATGACTTAAACACCACCTCACCAGACTTACTACGATCAATTTCTTGTAATTGCTCCGCAGTGATTGGCCCTGTTTGACGACACGCAATCGACATGTCTGACGGGTCAGAAAAGTCTAAATCGGCCTCAACATGACTAATATGACACGTCACTCCTTTAATGATCGGATCTTGTTGTGAGTTCACCACCACATCTTTTGTAGTAAACAAACCTAAACTCACCGACGCCACATCATCAGAGCAGGCACTTAACGTAATTACTGCGCCCATTAGCACGGCTAAATGTTTTATTTTTTGCTGAAATTTCATACTCATCCTTAATATAAGCTAGGTTTTTTTACACGCTTATTTTAATAAGCTTGGGTTCACCTGTGTGTTTTTATACTAACATCAAAAATCAGCACAACTAAATTAGTTTAAAACAAACATTTTAGCCGTATGGGGTTTAGCGAGCCGTCGTGTATTTGTTACAATTAACGACACGCTTAATGCCGTAACCAACAGGAACCACCCGCATGCCGCACATTATTATTGAGCACTCAGAAGACCTCCCTGTATTACCTCAAGTACTGGTAGAAAAAATCCATAAATGCACATTCGAAAGCGGTTTATTTGATTTAGAAACTATAAAAACTCGCGCAGTTGCATATCAGCAGTATCAATTGGGTGTGGGTAAAGAAGGGTTTATACATGTGCAAGCACACATTATGGCAGGGCGAACAGTAGAGCAAAAGCAAACTCTGAGTGAGCACCTACTTGCGTGTTTAAAAACCTATTGCAGGGAGTCTGACAGTTTAAGCGTTAATATTTACGACATGGACCACGAGATATATCGTAAAAATTAACACAATTCAGGCCTTGTACCATCATCACAAGGCCACTCGTCTTCAGTCAAAATATGCTTTGCCAATAGCGATGCCCTAAGAGCCATTATTTTACTTTTTAACTCATCACGTATCAGCCTTATTGCAGGCGAAATAAACTGCCGGCTCGGAAGCACTAACCACATTTCTGTTAAGGGTATTTTATAATCGGGTATTATTCGTTTGAGCTTTCCGCTAAGCAAATCATCTGCTACATCAATGGCTGACTTTTTTGCAATCCCAGCACCATCAACACACCAGCGTCTAACAATATCACCATCGTTTACAGCTCTATCGCTGTTCATTTTAACTTTGTATTGCTGTGTATTATCATAAAACTCCCAATCAGCGTGCACTACTTCGTAAAGTTTGTAGAGTAATGCGTTGTGCTCGCTCAAATCGTTCGGCACTAACGGCTCGCCATTCAGTTTTAAGTAACTAGGTGAAGCGCACACCACGTGTGGAATATTACAAATTTTAAATCCATATAAATTAAGCTCCTCAGCTACACCTTTTTTCATCGCTCTTAATGCAACATCAACTCCATCACGATAAAAATCAGCACGGCTATCACTTGCATGCAATCTCAAAGTTATAGAACTATGAATATCCATAAGCTCATTAAGCAAAACACGCATTAAATTACGTCCCATTTCAGACGACACAGCCATTCGCACTTCGCCTGTAATACACTCCTGCTTTTCATTAATAACCGCTGCCCTTGCATTAGTAGCCCAAGCGCCTGTTCGCATAAGGGTAAGTAACGCTCACCTTCAGCGGTCAATCTTATCTTTCTAGTAGTGCGAACAAATAGTTGTGTACCAAGAGCTTGCTCTATTCGTTTAATAGAGACACTCGCTGCCGACGAGCTCATATCCAACTGATGCGCAGCCGCTGTTATTGATTGAAGCTGCGCAACTTTTAGTAATACGCGTAAATCTGCAATTTTCATATCCGCCCCTTTATAAAACTATTCGTTGATGCTGCCAATTATCCACGTTTTAACGAAACTGTATTAAACATTAGCCTGTTTATGGAATGAAAAATACTCGCTATTGTGTCTCTATCCCAACGCAAAGGAAAATATTTATGAAATGTAGAATTGTCCTATCAGCTTTAATGCTCACAACTTCGCTTATATCTGTACCTACTTTTGCAGACGAGTACGAATCAAAAGTAATACCTGCGAACAAAGTCAAATGGGGCTATTTAAACCCATTAAGAGGCGATCAAAGTCCCGGTGCAGCCGATTTATGGGGCGATCGTACCGCAGATACCGCAACAGGTATGCTAGTACGCTTTAAAAAAGGGTTCGAGTCCCCGCCGCATATTCATAACATTACTTACCGAGGTATCGTAATTGAAGGCCAAATGCACAATGACGACCCCACAGCTGAAAAAATGTGGATGCCTGCAGGATCATTTTGGACACAACCTGCCGGTGAAAACCATACTACTGCAGCCAATGGCACTACAAATCTAATTTACCTAGAAATAGACTCAGGCCCTTATTTAGTAAAACCAACAAACAAACAAACAAACAGTTTGATAATGGTGAACGCCCATTAAACGTTCATAAAGACAACTTAGTTTGGCTAGACAAAAGCGACGTAAGCAATATTAATGCTAAAGGTGTACAAACAACCTACCTTTGGGGAGACACCGGGACAATGTACGGCTCAATGATAAAACTACCAGCCGGGTTTAAGGGGGAAATTAGCACAGATGCGGATGAGTTTCGAGCAGTGATAATTGCAGGCAACGTGCAATACAGCTCAAAAAGTAACTCACAAAACTTAAGTGCAGGTAGCTTTGTAGAATCTGGGGGTAAATTCATTCACTCGCTTGAGAACACAAGCGATATACCAGCAACTATTTACATTCGCAGCAATGGCTTATACCACGTAAATTAGCGTGTTATAGCTACGTAAAAACTAAAAAGCGCACTAATAAGTGCGCTCATTTAACTGCTTGTGATCAAAAGCTGTAACGTGCAGTTAAGCTAATATAATCTAAATCATCTATTGTGGTGTAGCTAGTACCTACAGAGAAATTTGTATTCACATAGTAACGAGCACCTAAAGTGATAGCTGTTTCACTGTCATCTGCAATATCAATGTAACTTAAGCGGCCATCAATTTCGATGCTATCAGTTAGCATTGATCTAACACCAACAGATAATCCATAGCCATTTTCATCATCCGACAAATCAGTACCGCTGAACGATACTTCAGTTTCAATGTTTTCGTACGTTACTAAACCATAAAAGTCAGTGCTTTCACTAATTGCAGTACGGTAACCCACGCCTGCGCTCAACCAATTTAGATCTACATCCAAACCATCTTCTGAGTCGCCTACAGTCTTATATTGACCAGACACAAAAAAGTTATCGCCTAGTAATTTACTACCATCAAGCGTCCAACCGTTTAAATCATCGCCATCAAGATCTGCATTTAAATAACCGCCAGAGACATAATTAAAGTTAGGTGTTTCTGCAAATGCAGCAGGGGTGACAAAAACTGAGCTTAATAATAAGAGTGCGACTTTATTCATTTTCATGGTACTTCCTTTTAGATATATTTTAACAACATATTGTTGTACCCAATAAAATACACAGCTATATATTTGATTGCAATTAGAAATTTTATAGATTAATTAAAAATCAATATATCAACCAATAAAGGATAATAATGTAGAGCTTTGGATTTTAAGTGCGTAAAAATTTAATAGGGATCTACTTGGAAAGTGGTGGCCCCTCCCAGACTCGAACTGGGGACCTAACGATTATGAGTCGAACTAAAAAAGTATTTACCTGCATTGCTACACACCTCAAACCCCTTATATTTACTGACTTAAAGCTTAAAATCAAAGTGTGGAACATTGCTTTACATTGATGTATATTTATCCAAAACCGATCCGTGAACGATCCGTAGATATTTAAAAGCCCTAAAAGTGCGCCAACACCTTTAGGGCTACCATCAAGAACCATAAGGGGGTTCAAGTGGCTAAAGCAAATAATACCACTAACAAAGTTAACTTTACTGCAGGACGTGTAAAAACATTTAAATGTGAGGAAGGTAAAAAAGAGTCTTTTTTATGGGACGACGAGTGTAAAGGCTTAGCAATACGTGCATTTGCCTCGGGTAAAAAGACCTATGTTTTTCAAGCATGGATTAATGGTAAAACGAGGCGCGCGGTAATTGGCCCAGTTGATGCGTTTGATATTGACCAAGCCAGAGCCAAAGCAAGAGAGTTTCAAACTCAAGCGAAAGACTACATAACCCCAGCCAAAGTTAAACAAGCAAAAGCAGCAAAAGAACTTGCCGAAGAACAAGAACAATTGCGCGGAACAACGACCTTAAAACAAGTATGGCTGGAGTATATCGACGCCAATAAAAAAAGGTGGGGTGAAAAGCATTACAAAGACCACCTAAAAGCAATTCAAGAACCTAACCAGCCATGGGCGCGAGGAAAAGGCCGTTTAACAAAAGCAGGCTGTTTACACTCACTTATTACAATCAAACTAAAAGACTTAAATGCCAAAAAAATTGAATCTTGGCTCAAAAAAGAAAATGAAACACGCGCAGGCGTTGCCGCACAAACCTATCGCTTACTATTCGCTTGTTTAAATTGGTGCACTGAACAAGATAAATATATTGGCTTAATTGATATCACAAAGCTTAAAACTAAAAACGTTAAAAGCGCTGTTACTAAACTAAAACCACGTACAGATGGTTTGCAAAAAGAGCAACTCCCCGCTTTTTTTAAATATGTGAGGCAAATACAAAATCCAGTTATTGCTGCTTATGCTCAAACATTGCTACTTACAGGCGCGCGCAGAAACGAGCTAGCAGGCCTAAAATGGTCTGAATTAGACTTTCAATGGAACAGCATAACTATTAGAGATAAGGCCACCAGCGAGGGCTTAGAGGCTGGTATTAGGGTTATTCCGCTCACTCCATATGTAGCAAGCTTACTCATAAATTTACCTCGCCGTAACGAGTGGGTTTTCTCAACTCCTACAGGTGTAAGTGGGAAGCTAACCGATCCTAGAAAAAGCCTAGAACCTGCTTTTCAAGCTGCTGGTATTGGGGGGCTAACACTACATGGTTTACGCCGTAGCTTTTCAAACTTATCTGAATGGGTAGAAATTCCCACAGGGGTTGTTGCTCAAATAATGGGGCACAAACCGAGCGCCACCGCTGAAAAACATTACAAGCAAAGGCCATTAGATTTACTAAGAAAATGGCACACAACATTAGAGGCTTGGATATTAGAGCAGGCTAAAATTGATTTACCCATAGAAAATAAACAACCTTTAACTCTTATTAGGAATGGGATATGACTGATAATAAATTTTTAGAAGCCGACCGCTTTATTGAGGCAAGATTAAAAGAAATAAAGGGGCAAGGAAAAGGTGAAATATACGAAGATATTAAGGGGGAAGAAAAAGAAGAAATGGACGATGACATTATGGAGGGTATGTTGAAATTTAATGTGCAGCCTTTAACTGTTCTTGAGAGAGCAAAAAAAGCAGGCACTTACACGAGCGAAATAACAGATAGCAAAACAGGTGTAAAAATCAACCGACTATATACAGTTGGTTCAGACGCAACTGAATTAAATAAAATTATTAATGAAGCTAAAAAGGACATTATTTGCTGGAAAGCACTCAAAAGGATTTTTAGAGATTTAAACGAACTGCAGAGGCCTGCCCCCGAAAAACTCAAAGAATTTATATTAGAGCTATTTGAAAAAGGTAAAAATAAACCAAACCCCCCTAATAAACCAAAAACCCCTCAGATATGGACAAACCTTACAAGGGACTTTGTAATAAAGATTATCGCTTCTGAAACAAAGAAAAAATTCCCCGATGTACCAATGACGACTTCCGAAAATCGACAGGATTTATGCATTTGTGGTCTGATAGGAAAACACTTTGACATGATGCCTGAAACAGTAAAACAGGTAGTTAGAGCGAAAAAGAAATTAAGAAAAAGTACATGACAGTGCTTTTTCAATTACGTACCTAATATTTAATTTTAAGATCGATACTCATCTATCAACATGGGTATCAAAATGAAATTAAAAACATCTTACCAAAAAAACCTTACTACGGAACTGCTTGCTAATGAACTTCATTGCAAGCCAAATACAATCAGAACTCGTCTGTGTAAAACAGGTACATTTCACGGCATTAAACCAATCAAGCTACCCTCAGGCCGCTTATTATGGCCTGCTGATGCCGTACAGGCTTTATTAGCTGGTAAGGGGGTTTAACCATGTATAAACACGCCCTATCAGCCAACAATCAGCAAATCATTATCGCTAAATACATTACTAAAAACGGCTCTGTGAACCGCTATGAAGCAGACGCCATAGGTGTTTGCCATTTAGCTGCCCGAATAAAGGAATTAAAATACAAAGGTATTATTTTTAACTGGGTAGATGAAAAAGTCTTTGACCCTCATGGCATAGAACACGACCGAGTAAGGCGCTACTCGTTTAAGTATAAGGCTATGAATCAAGAAGAAATAGAAAAGCTAAATAAGTTACTTGGGAAGTCCTAGAACGCATAGCTAAACACTATACGAACTAAGACCAATAACCACAGCTGGTGGGGAAGTTTGGCGACCTAGCCACCAGCTAATAAAGAGTAACTTATCTATGCTTAATATTCACTTTTTTTGCAGTATCTACTGTGTTTTTAATCTCATAATAATTTGTCGGTTTTGCCTTTATTTTTATTTGGCGGTTTTGTCTTGGCGGTTTTGTCACTGGACTATTGCCTTATCTCCAATGCTGGCGGCCTATTGCGTACTCATGGGTAACGCAATTATAAGCGGTCGTTTATATTATCCCTTTAAGTGTGTGTATTAGTTTATGCAAAAACATAAGCGAAAAAACACCACGGGGAGAAAGTATATTTCTAAATCTGATACTGTTTTACATCGTGGTGAATTAGTGAAAGTTAACGCTAAGGGCTCAGGCTGTTATACGTACTTACTCAAGGTGTTATTTGAGCAATTTGATATAGGCTTAGATAAATGGGGTCGTCTAGTATTTATTATGATTGAGTTACATCAATCAGAGCTAACAGAAAACAACACTCGAATGACACAATTCAGAAAGCGCTTAACGACAAGGCTTAATGCACAATATGGTGATCTTGAAATTGGGTTTGCTTGGGTTAGAGAATTAGAGAAGTCTAAAGCACAGCATTATCACCTTGCACTATGGCTTGATGGTGACCGAGTGAAAACATCGCACTATGTTTGCAAGCTTGCTAAGCAAGTATGGGAAGAAATGGGAGGGTTTTATTCTAAAAACCGTAGAAGCTATATTTATGTTAATTCACCAGAGGCAAGATTAGATGCTTTACACTGGTTATCCTATTTAGCAAAGGGGCGTGGCAAAGGCTATAAAGACAGTCAAACAAAAGACTATGGTACAAGTAGGCTAAAAACTAAGCTGATATAAAATCTATTAACCGAACAAGGCAAGCATATACGAGCTAAAACTTAGTATAACTTATGGTTTTAGGGAGTTGCTTGATACTAACAACGCTACAAAACTTGATAAAACCTTACCTTTTGCCGTTTTGTTTATACATTTTTAAAGCTATACCATTATTCGAGACTTACTGAATTATGGTTTTCGAGTAATACATGCAATACGCTAAAGTTATATAGCCCAAAAGCTCATATAGGTTTTGCGAGCATTACGCGCGTGTAATAGTTGTTTTAAATTATAACAAAAGCCTAAAAACCGATCCGCTACCGTTCCGTAGAAATATTTTTTAAATTAAGTTAGTAGATATTTACTTGGAAAGCTTTGAAAGGTGGTGGCCCCTCCCAGACTCGAACTGGGGACCTAACGATTATGAGTCGTGTGCTCTAACCAACTGAGCTAAGGGGCCAACTTTATATAACTGCAAGGCAGTTAATTTTTGAAGCGTTCAGCCACAGAGCGACTAAAGCGGGTTGCAGTATAAAAACTTTTTTAGGGCTTGTCACTACCAAAAACCTTTATTTTAACAATCAATAAGCTAACTGCTTAAATTGTAATCTTTTAAAGAGTGTGAATGGGTAAATTTGGGGAGTTTTAGGAAAATAAAGTAAAAATGATTAAAAATAATATTTATTAATAGAATGCGCTGAGCGATATTTACTTACAACTGGCGTAAACATAGCTCAGCTGCGCATTATTTTTTAGCAATAATATAAATTGCATGTATTAACCCAGGGAAGTAACCCAATAGCGTTAATAAAATATTAATCCAAAAATGCATACCTAAGCCCACTTGTAAAAAAACACCTAGTGGTGGTAGCAAAACAGACAGTATTATGCGAATGATATCCATTATTTAGCTCCTTCAAACAGTTAAAAACAAAAAGCCCAGCAATGCTGGGCTTTGAGTATAACGTTATTCAGCTACGATAGATAAGTTATCTACCACATCACGTACGTCTTCAGCATTTTTTGCAATTTCGATTGCTAATTGCTTTTCCGCTGATGATTCAACTGAGCCGTTTAATGTAACAACACCATTATCGGTATCTACATCAATATCGGTTCCACCTACTTCAGAATCAAATAGGAAACGTGTTGTAATAACCGTGGTGATTTTAGCGTCCGTTAGGTCGTTATCATCATCCATCATTTTAGAATCTGTGTGTTTAGCGCTCATGTTTTTAACAACGGTTAGGCTGTTTTCAACGTCCATGACGCCATCTAGACTAAGTACAAGCTCTTCTGCTAGCTCTTTCTCTACTTCGCTATCAACTTTACCTGTAAGTACTACCTTGCCATTTGTTACATCAGTGTTTATGTCAAAGTTGTTTAGGTCTGTGTTCATAAGAAGCACAGTTTCTGCCTTGCCATCAATCCAAGCATCTTTACTTTCGTTTTCCCAGCTGTTTGCTTGTGCACCCATTGCTGTTGTACCAAGAACTAACGCGGCGATAATAGATTTGTTAAATGTTTTCATAATCTTTCTCCTTTTGATTAAAGACACTTTAACTAATGCGAACATCAAGCCAACTTTATTTACCATTAAAAATCATAAACTTAACGAGAAGCATAGACTCTTATAGGTTTAACGCATTCCCCTATTTACAGGCAAGTGAGTAAAACTTTCTCAAAGTGTGAAAATTACTAGATTATTGCTATTTTGGTTAATGTATCGTTAATATAACAACTAAACAAAAAGCCTTTAAAAATTAAACTATTGATAATAAACAAAATTAATTTTGGTATACGGTTTGCTAACTAGTTAACTAATTGCAAATACAATTAAGGAATGCCCCATGTCTGTAAAAGTTGAAGACCGCCCAATAGAGCAAGTACGCGAACAAGTGATTGATCAGTTAATTTATAACTATAGCCATGGCGTTATATCGGTTGAGGCATTTGAAAGACGATTAGACAAAGCAATGGATGCAAAAGACAATTCTGTGCTGCTTACGTTAGTAGAAGACTTAACACTTAATACCGACAAGCAATACAAAGCTGAAAAGCAATCGCAGTTTACGCCTAATTACAGTGCTCAACAAAATAGCGATGACGACATCACACTGCGCAGTATTTTGGGTTCAAACGAGCGAAGCGGACAATGGGTGGTTCCTAAAAATATTTACCTAAATAATTATATGGGCTCTGTGGTGCTTGATTTCACCGACGCTATCTTTACGCATCAAAACGTGACAATTCATGTTAATTGTATTTTTGGTAGCGACGAAATTTACGTACCCGAGCATGTTAATGTTGTGTCCAAAATGTTTTGTATTTTAAGCACGCTAGAAAACAAATCAGTAACGTTAAATAAGCGTCAAGGTCCTACCATTCATATTGAAGGCAAAGCGATACTAGGGTCGGTTGAAGTAAAGATAAAACGTACCATAAAAGAAAAGTTCATGAGCTTTGCAAACGATTTAAAGTCACAGCTAGGAGTCAGCAGTAAATAAGTGCAACTGTATTTGCTTTAATATGGCTGCTTTTGGCAGCCATATAGTGGTGGGCTTAAAGATCATTATTTCGTTCTGCAGGTATATCCGACAAGTACTCTACAAACTCAACTTCAAAGCCCGAAGGGTCTCTGAAGTAGATATTTTTTCTAAATGGGTTTTCATTGCCTTGCTTATGAACTGAAAAACCCGCTTTATTTAAACGAGACACCGTATTATCTAAATTAGCCGTCACGTAAGCAAAGTGAGCAAACCCAACTTGATGCCCTGAAAGCGATCTATTTTCACCCTCACCATGATCGCTCATTGCTATGTATTGCGTGTCGTCACCAAAGTGGACCCAACGCCTTGGTTTTCCATACCATTCACCCCGCCCTTCACTTCGTATTACCCAGTGGGGAAAAATGGCTTGGTAAAAGCGAATCATGGTACCAATGTTTTTAACAACTAAATTTACGTGTTCTAAATACATACTGTTTCCTTGTGAGTTAATTTAGACACACAATAAAACCTCAAGTTAACTTTAGGTAAAGCGCTTTTTTTAAATTTTTAGTGGGTAATTAAAAATACACTTTTGTTTTAATTAAATGTGCAACACTTTCAAGGCTGTACAAAAAACACTCACAAGTATTTAGGGTTTATTGTTTACTTTATGTCAAAAGTCGCTAAAATACGCCGGCTGAAAATACAAACGTTCTTTTACAACCCAAAGGTAACTCCATGCATCCAATGTTAAACATTGCGGTTCGCGCTGCGCGCAACGCAGGCAAAATTTTACTTCGCGCTGGCGAAGATTTATCAAAAGTTGAAGTGCAACAAAAAGGCGCTAACGACTTAGTAACTAATATTGATAAAGAAGCCGAAGCCGTAATCCGTGACACTATTTTACAGTCTTACCCTACTCACTCTGTTGTGGGCGAAGAACTAGGTGAACACAAAGGCAAGGATGATGATTACCAATGGATTGTAGATCCTATCGATGGAACAACAAACTTCATCAAAGGTATTCCACATTACGCAATCTCTATTGCACTTAAAGTTAAAGGTCGTTTAGACCAAGCCGTTATTTATGATCCGATTCGTGGTGAGCTTTTCACTGCATCTAAAGGTCAAGGCGCACAACTTAATAGCAAACGTTTACGCGTGAGTAAAACAACTGTTCTTGCTGGTACAGTTTTAGCAACGGGCTTTCCTTTTAAGCATAAACAACATACAGATGCATACACTGAAGCGTTTAAAGCGTTATTTGTTCACACTGCAGATATTCGTCGCGCAGGCTGTTCTGCATTAGACATGGCGTACGTTGCTGCTGGCCGTGTTGATGGCTTTTTTGAAATTGGCTTAAAACCTTGGCACTCTGCTGCAGGCGAGCTTATGGTTAAAGAAGCGGGTGGTATGGTTGTCGATTTTGCTGGTGGTAATAACTACAACCACAGTGGCAATATCATCTGTGGCGCGCCAAAACTGACTCAAGCTATTATTCGTGAAATTCGTCCAGTGTTAACTGAGTCGTTACTTCGCTAATAAATTGCTTTTACCAATATAATTGGTACAACAAAAAAGGAGCCTAGGCTCCTTTTTTGTTGTTAAAAATATGGGTTTATTAGCTTAATCTCTATAGTTTCCCCTTTTGTATAAGGAAGGGAATTTAAATCTGTAGCAAAGTATTCATAAAATAACGCATCAAACTCGCCGTTTTGCTGCATTATTTTAATTCCCTGCTCAAGCGCTTTAGCCAACTCAGGCTTATCCTTAGACACAAAATAATATAGCGCTGTTGGGTAGCTAATATATAAATTAGGCACAATACGTAAATTTTTGTGATCTCGCTCTAAAAGCTCAGAATTGACTTCAATAAATGATCGCGGAAAGTAATCTATGCGGCCTTGGCTAGTAAGCGCAAACATGGCTTTTAAGTTTGATAATGGTCTCACGTTTAAACCGTTATTAACCAATATGCGCGTATCAGGCCAATCATGCCCCTGTACCGATCTCAGTTTTGATAATTGCTCAAGCGTTTTTATATCTTTAAATTTATCTAAATTCTGTTTATTTGTAACTAACGCTCTTTTGCCTATATACCCTTTGAACAATGGAATTTTAATGGCCGTGGCTAATGACTCTCGTTCAGGGCTGCTCATACTCCAAAATAAATCAAGCGAGCTATCATCAAGTGACATTAAATTGCGTTGCTGATGCGGGTGTACAGCAACACGTTCTATTTCGACAGGATACTGGGCTCTTATCAATGCCTTGGTTAGCATGTCATTGAGGTAATCATCACGGGCAAAATGCGCATGTTGATCTTTCGGAATTTTTACAATATTAACTTCGCTTGCTACAACACTTCCAATAAACAAGCTCACTACACATACGATACACTTTAATGGCAACATCATGATCACCTATTAGTAAATTACCTTTTTACTATTTGCTAATCGCTACTACTGGAGGCGCTGGGCGCCTTCGCTTGCATGTAAAAAGATAGCTATGACGAAATCGTTTGGCTTCTTTCTTTGCATCCGTTGCTAATGCTGCAACCTGATGGCTATTTTTGCACTGCTGTAAATCGGGTTCAACTAATCCGATAGATAAGGTGAGTAACGGTACAAACTGCTTTTCACCTTCACGATTTGTAGCCCAATACCCTTTGCAAGCTATATGATCGGGCGTAAAAAAAGCACGAGAACGATGTTCAAACTGTTCAATAATACGATTACAAATACTTACCGCATCGCTTTGGTCAAAAACAACCATAAAGTCGTCACCACCAATGTGTCCTACAAAGTTAGCACTATTTGTACAGGCTTGCACTGTTACATCAGCCAATAATTTAATGACACTATCACCACTCGCGTAGCCATAAAGATCGTTAAACTGTTTAAAGTGATTCAGGTCAATATAAGCAAGATGAAATTTATTTTTATTACGTAACCTATGCTCTATAGCTTCGTTAATTGCAACATTGCCTGGCAACATTGTTAGCGGATTTGCATGTTGTGCGTGGCGAATTTTTTCTTCTGTTATATGTTTTAAAATGTCTCTTAGTGGCGCAAGCCCTAAATAATTGCCGCCTCTAGTAATAACAATATGGCGCCTAATATCGAAGTCTTGCTCAGTTATTTGCTTACTCACCGTATCTAGCTTTTGGTCTTCATCAACAATTAGGGGTTGTTTGTCCATTAACTCTATAACAGGGCGCTTATCATAAAGAGCATGACCATAGGGTGCTGCAAATACCTCGGTAAGTTGGTCTTTATGTAGTAGGCCCACTGGCTGACCCTGTTGATTAATTACAGGTATGCTAATAATGGCTTTGTCTTGCTCAAAGAGTAAATGAGCGTCTTTGCATCGGGTATCACTTGCTATGGCCTTTTGTGGTTGGCTTAGCGCGCCAATCGCCATTGACTGGTCAAACTGATCACATAATTTAAATGTAAGTGCTTGTATTTGAGCAGAGCTAAAATCACGACTTGGTTGCAAGTTCGGTCGTTCAAATAAAAAACCTTGTACATTATTAATGCCTAAACTTTCAACCAGAGCGAGTTCCTCAGAGCGCTCAATGCCTTCTGCAATCACTAAGGTGTTTGTTGCTTTAGCTAAAACAATAATTGATTTTAAAAACTCCTTTTTAACCTCACTCTGATCGCAATGATCGATAAAATAACGATCTATTTTTACATAGTCAGGACGCAGTGCAGACCACTGCTTTAAGCCAGAGTACCCAGTTCCTAAATCATCAATTGCAATGGTAAAACCGAGCTCTCGGTAATGCGCAATGGTTTTAAGTAATAAGTCGTCGTTATCTACTTTGTCTTGCTCTGTTACTTCTATAACAACACGATTAGTCGCTAAACCAAACTGCTCGGTTAGGTGGCGTGTTTCGCCTTTTGGGTGGCAAGGGTCTAGTAGCGTTTTTGGACTCACATTTAAAAAAAGCTTACCTTGTAAATTTAGCTTAACAAAGTTTTCTATTGCCTTTGAGCGGCATAGTAGCTCTAGCTCAGAAATAAGGCCCTCTTGATGCGCAGCTTTAAAGAGCATATTGGGCATTTCTAATAAGCTCTTTTGTGGACCTCGACTAAGCGCCTCGTAACCAAGAATGAGCTGACCAGATATATCTAAAATAGGCTGAAATAACGTGGTTACTTCCCCACTATCTAAAATAGCCTCTAAGGCTTGTCGTTGAAGGGTCACTACTGGCTCAATTATTATTTTAAATAGAGCAACAAAATATCAATTCTGTATGACATTTTTATTTCAAGCCCCTATATTACAGGCAATAAAAAACCGCTCATAGAGCGGTTTTTTTAATGCATTTAAGGTTATGGCATTGCCATCGGATCTTGATCTGCACCTTCTTTTTCTATCACTTCTGGTATTAAATCTTCTTTACTTACTCCCATTGCAAGTGCAACCGAGCTTGCAACATATACAGAAGAATATGTACCAATAAATACACCAAACAATAATGCAGTAGCAAAACCATGAATGGTTTGTCCACCCCATACAAACAATGCAATCAATACCAAAATTGTGGTGATTGATGTAACAAGTGTACGGTTAAGTGTTTGCGTAAGTGAAATATCAATAATTTCAACGGTATCGTCGATGCGTACTTTACGGAAATTTTCACGAATACGGTCAGATACAACAATAGTATCGTTGAGTGAGTAACCGATTACCGCCAATATTGCCGCTAATATAGTTAAATCAAACTCTAAACCCAGTACTGAAAACAAACCTAAAGTGATAATTACATCGTGTAATAGTGCGCCTACAGCACCCACAGCAAAACGCCATTCAAAACGAAATGCAACGTAAATTAAGATACAAATAAGTGCAGTTAACATGGCTAGGCCACCCTGCTCTTTTAAGTCTTCACCGACACTTGGGCCAACAAACTCAATACGGCGCATAACTACGCTGTCGTCCGCTTTTTTCAATGCATCAATTACTTGGTTACCAATTACTTCAGCTTTAACATCGCTACCACGTGGAGCTAAGCGCACTAATATATCTTGGCTCGAACCAAATAGCTGCACTGATGCATCAGCAAAGCCATTTTCACCAAGTACATTACGCACTTTTTTAAGATCAGCCGGTTGAGAAAAACCCACTTCTACAGCGGTGCCGCCGGTAAAATCAAGACCAAAATTTAAGCCCTTCGTAAACATTGATACTATCGACGCTACAATTAATAGCGTAGAAAAGCCCATTGCCACTTTTCGAAGAGACATGAAACGAAGGGTTCTGCTACCCAAACTTAAAATTTGCATGTCTGCTCCTTAAATAGAAAGTTTATCAATGCGTTTACCACCAATAAATAAGTTGATCACCGCTCGGGTACCAACAATGGCTGTAAACATTGAAGTTAAAATACCAATAGCTAATGTAACGGCAAAGCCTGCAATTGGGCCCGTGCCCACAGCAAACAATATAACTGCCGCAATTAACGTAGTGATATTGGCATCAAATATAGTGCTGAATGCGCTATCGTAACCAAAATGAACGGCTTGTTGCGGGCTACGACCATCGGCCAGCTCTTCACGAATACGTTCAAAAATAAGTACATTGGCATCAACCGCCATACCAACTGTCAGTACAATACCTGCAATACCCGGCAAGGTTAACGTAGCGCCTGGAATAAGTGACATTATGCCAACAATAAGCACCAAGTTGGCAGCAAGCGCTAAGTTAGCCACTAAGCCAAACCCTTTGTAATAAATAAGCATAAAGGCAAGTACAAACGCAAAACCAAGTGCAACCGCAGTCATACCTGCTTCAATGTTTTCTTGGCCTAAGCTTGGCCCCACTGTACGCTCTTCAACAATTTGAATTGGCGCAACAAGTGCACCTGCGCGAAGCAGTAAACTTAAGTTATGTGCTTCAGCTGGGTTATCAATACCTGTAATACGAAAAGAGCGGTCTAAACGAGCTTGAATTGTTGCCACGTTAATAACCTCTTCTACCTTAATAGGTGGAAGTGCTTTACCGTTTTCGTCTTTTTTACCTGATGGTTTGTATTCAATAAATACCGTTGCCATGCGTTTGCCAATTGCACGCTTAGTAAAGGCATTCATTTTTGAACCGCCTTTACTGTCGAGTGAAATACTTACTTGTGGGCGTTGGTATTCATCTGCGCCAGATTGGGCGCCAGTGATATGGCTACCTTCAAGAATAATGCGTTTTTTAAGTACCACAGGGTAACCGTCGCGGCTCATGATCATTTCAGTGCCTGCAGGGATACGGCCTTGAGCAGCAGCGCTTGGATCGGCGTTTTCGTCTACTTCACGAAATTCAAGCGTTGCTGTCGCGCCTAAAATTTCTTTAGCACGAGCGGTATCTTGCACACCAGGTAATTGCACAATAATACGTTCAGCACCTTGGCGCTGTACGTTTGGCTCTGCAACACCAATTTGGTTGATTCGATTACGAATGATTGTTTCGTTTTGCTTGATGGCGTAGTCACGAATCTCTTTCAGTTTTTGCTCACTCATAGTGGCAAAAAATGCACTATCGTTACTGCTGTCATCAATGTATACGTTAAGTGGATAACGAGATTCTAAAAAGCGCTCTGCAGCATTTTTATCTTCTTCATTACGCATTTCAACACGCATACGGTCAGAGCCAGCCACGCGACGAACGCTGCGATAACGAAGTTTTTCTTCGCGTAGATCGCTACGGAAATCTTGCTCCATTTGCTCAAGCTGGTTATCAACCGCTGTTGCCATGTCGATTTCCATGGTGAAATGTACGCCACCACTTAAATCTAGACCTAACTTCATTGGATTTCCGCCAAGGGATTTTAACCAAAGAGGTTGAGCCGGCGCCATATTAATGGCTGAAATGTAATCGTCACTTAGCGAGTCACGCAGTAAATCTTGTGCTTTTAATTGCTCTTCAACATTTTTAAAACGAACAAGTATTTGCCCGCCTTCAAGCTTAGTTGATTTAACTGCTACGTTATGTTTTTTAAGGGTTGCGTTTACTTTGTCTACTACACTGAGATCAACATCAGCACCTTTAGCGCCCGAAACTTGTATAGCCGGGTCACGGCCATACAAGTTTGGAGAGGCATATAAAAGGCCAATGGCAACCACAGCTAAAACAAGTAAATACTTCCACACTGGAAACTTGTTTAACACGGGGTCGTCCTTATTATTTTTATAGCGACTTCATTGTGCCTTTTGGCAATACAGCAGATACAGACGCTTTTTGAACTGTAACTTCTGCTTGCTCATTTAAAGAGATAACGATGAAATCTTTATCTTCTGCAATTTTAACAATTTTACCTACTAAACCACCTTGGGTTAGTACTTCATCGCCTTTAGCCATCGCATTCATTAAGCCTTTATGCTCTTTAACACGCTTAGCTTGTGGGCGGTAAATTAAAAAGTAAAAAACTAAACCGAAAATAGCTAACATGATTAGCATTTCCATGCCGCCACCGGCTGCAGGTGCGCCAGCTGATGCGTGTGCGTTTGAAATAAATAAACTCATAATACTTCCTCTTTAAATTTAAAGTTTAATTTTTTATATCTGCAAGCTCTGGCACTTCTTGGCCGCGGCGAGCGTAAAAATCTTTTACAAATTCTTCTAGTTTACCTTCGCTAATTGCATTGCGCAGGCCTTCCATAACACG
>NZ_NTLW01000080.1:0-32133 GCF_002632075.1 Pseudoalteromonas sp. ESRF-bin5
TAATTACGCGTTTACCAAAAGGTGTGCATGAAATTGAAATTCGTAAATTAGGTTACAAGCCTTACCAAGCACGTGTAAACCTAAATAAAGCGCAAACAATTAATGCTAACTTAGTAAAAAAGCCTAAGTCGATTGCTGCACCGACCTATACTCGCGAGCAACCAGAAACACAAACACGCAGAGTAAGCGAAAATGTTAACGTTTTAAACGCAAATGTAGAAACACCTGTTGTAGTTATTCCTGCTGGCAAATTTAAAATGGGTGATATCAATGGTAACGGGTTAGCTAATGAGCGCCCCGTTATTGAAAAAGCCATTGCTAACTCTTTTGCTATGCAAAGCAAGGAAGTGACTGTAGGCGACTATGAAAAATTTGTTGCTAATACGGCGTATAAAACAGAAGCAGAAATAAATAAAGGCTGCGCATATTATTTAAATGGCGAGCCAGTATGGGAAGCGGCTTTAAACTGGCGCAATCCTGGCTTTGAACAAGGCAGTGACTTTCCGGCTGTATGTTTAACTTATAACGATGCAAAAGCATATGCTGACTGGTTATCTGGCCAGACAGGGCAGCAGTTTCGTTTACCTAGCGAGGTTGAGTGGGAATATGCAGCTCGTGCAGGTACAGAAACTGAGTACCCTTGGGGTAACGAAATTGGTAAAAACTTAGCTAACTGTGGTTGGTGTGGTAGTGAATGGTCAAACAAGCGCGCAGCACCGGTTGGGTCTTTTTCTCCAAATGCGTTTGGACTTTACGATACGGTAGGTAACGTATGGGAATGGACCGGTAAAAAATCAGGTGAATCGGATGTGGCAGTAAGAGGCGGGGCATGGAACTTTGCACCAAGCCTTGCGCGCGTATCAACACGATTAATTTTAGCGCCTGATTTTAGATCAAACTACATTGGTTTTCGCTTAGTTCGCGAGAGATAAATTTATAAGGAAGCATTGCTTCCTTTTTTAACAAATTCACAAAGGCGCTGCACTTTATATTGCTCATCAAAATGAGCATGTTAAAGTGAGGCAGCTAATATAAGAACGTATTTCAAAGGTCATCCAGCCTCATGTTTAAAAAACTCCGTGGTATTTTTTCTAACGATCTGTCGATCGACTTGGGTACAGCCAATACCCTAATTTATGTAAAAGAAGAAGGTATTGTTCTAAACGAGCCTTCAGTAGTTGCTATCCGTCAAGAGCGTGCTGGTGGACCTAAAAGTGTTGCATCGGTAGGTACTGAAGCAAAACAGATGCTAGGTCGTACGCCGGGTAATATTAAAGCAATCCGCCCAATGAAAGACGGTGTAATTGCTGACTTTTATGTAACAGAAAAAATGTTACAACACTTCATCAAGCAAGTGCATAACAATAACTTTATGCGCCCAAGTCCGCGCGTACTAATTTGTGTACCATGTGGTGCAACGCAAGTAGAAAAACGCGCAATTCGTGAATCTGCAATGGGCGCTGGCGCCCGAGAAGTTTACCTAATTGAAGAACCAATGGCTGCGGCAATTGGTGCGGGTTTACCGGTATCAGAAGCAACAGGATCTATGGTTGTTGATATTGGTGGTGGTACAACTGAAGTTGCTATTATTTCACTAAATGGTGTTGTTTACTCATCATCAGTACGAATTGGTGGCGATAAATTTGACGAAGCTATTATTAACTATGTACGCCGTAACTTTGGTAGTTTAATTGGTGAAGCAACCGCTGAAAACATTAAGCACCAAATTGGTTCTGCGTTTAAAACAGATGAGCCAATTGAAATCGAAGTACGTGGCCGTAACCTAGCTGAAGGTGTTCCACGTTCATTTACGCTTAACTCACATGAAATCTTAGAAGCGCTTCAAGAGCCTCTAATGGGTATTGTAAGTGCAGTAATGGTTGCCCTTGAGCAATCACCACCAGAGCTTGCATCAGATATTTCTGCGCACGGTATGGTACTGACTGGCGGTGGTGCACTATTAAAAGATTTAGATCGCTTATTAATGGAAGAAACAGGCATTCCTGTTGTTGTTGCTGACGACCCACTAACGTGTGTAGCACGTGGCGGCGGTAAAGCATTAGAAATGATTGATGTTCACGGTGGTGACGTTTTTAGTTACGACTAATGAAATTAATGTTTGGGCGCACTGTCTCTTTGCAACTGCGACTTTTTGTCGCAGTGCTTTTGAGTATCGTACTCATAGCTGGAGATAGGTACACAGAAGGTGGAACCGTTGTGCGCACCAGTTTAAATACACTGGTTAGCCCGCTTATTTATGTTGCCAACTTACCTTATGAGTTATTTAGCATTGGTGCTAAAAGCTTACACACGCGAGACCAACTCCTTACTGAAAACGAAGCACTGAAAAAAAAGCAAATGCTACAAAGTGAGCAGCTGCAACAGTACCAATTTTTAGCCAGAGAAAACCAAAAGTTACGTGCATTACTTGGTTCGTCAGCAAAACAATCTAATCGTAAAATTATTGCACAAGTATTATCGGTTCACTCAAACCCATATAGCCATCAAGTCGTTATTAACCGTGGTACTACAGACGGTATAAGCGAAGGGCAAGCGGTAATAGACGAAATGGGGGTGGTAGGGCAGCTTACTAAAGTAGGTTCCACTACGTCGCGCGTATTATTGATGACCGATACAACTCACGCAACACCTGTACGCATACTCAGAAACGACGTACGAACCGTAGTTGAAGGCATTGGTAAAATTAATGTGGTTAAGCTTTCGCATGTTCCACACAGCTTAGATGTGCGTATTGGTGATGTATTAGTGACTTCAGGGCTTGGGGGCACATTTCCTGAGGGGTACCCTGTCGCCATTGTTACAGAGATTAACCGAGATGAAGGTCGTCCATTTGCACAAGTATATGCAGAGCCTATTGCGTTGCTTGACCGTATTCGCTTACTTGTAATTTTATGGCGCAGTCAGCAGGAGCAAATAAACGATGATTAACCGTTATTCATTGTTAATTGCGCTGAGCATATTTTTTGCTTTAATTATGGCGCTAATGCCGTTGCCATTTTCGTTTGAACCATTTAGACCGGATTGGGTCTTATTAGTACTTATGTATTGGTCATTGGCCGTGCCACATCGGTTGAATATTGGTACTGCTTGGGTGGTCGGTTTACTCATTGATTTAGCGTCAGGCTCACCTTTAGGTGTTAACTCGCTGACATTTTCGGTATGTATATTTATTACCGCAAGTAACTTTCAAAAAATTCGTAACTTCTCGCTTTGGCAGCAAAGTTTGTTAATTGGTTTGTTTTTAACGCTGTATCATTTAATGCAGTTTTGGCTAAACCATTTTTTGCTTGGTGTTTACTTTAACCCACAATATTTATGGCCGGTATTTACTGGCATGATTAGTTGGTTTTGGGTGTTTTTATTACTTCGTAAATACCGCAGACATTTTAGGATCAGATAATGAATACTGCCGTATATCTGGCATCAGCTTCTCCTCGTCGTAAAGAGCTATTGGCTCAACTTGGTATCGAATTTTCGCAATTTAGTGTTGATGCAGACGAGAGCCAACTCCCTAATGAACTTCCTCATGCCTATGTAGAGCGCTTAGCGAGGCTAAAAGCGTGCTCAGGTGTCAAGCTTGGTTACACAGACCGGCCAGTACTAGGTAGTGACACAGTCGTTGTTATTGATAATGAATCGTTGTGTAAACCACGCGATGAAGCCGATTTTACGCATACACTTAAACGCTTGTCTGGAAACACTCACCAGGTACTAACCGCTATTGCTTTTGCGACTGAGGATAAAGTGCTTAGCCAAGTTATCAGTACCGATGTGACATTTAAAAAACTGAGCGATGAAGAGATTAAAGCCTACTGGCAAAGTGGTGAGCCGCAAGATAAAGCCGGTGGTTATGGTATTCAGGGGCTAGGTGGTCGCTTTGTTACACATATTGCGGGTAGCTATTTTAGTGTTGTCGGTTTACCTTTATATGAGACTGAACAATTATTACACGCATTTTTAAGAGGGTAGCATGAGTACAGAATTACTGATCAACGTAACACCGAGTGAAAGTCGTGTTGCCCTAATCGAAAACGGTGTGCTTCAAGAGATTCAGTTAGAACGAATTGGTAACCTAGGCATTGTTGGCAATATCTATCTAGGAAAAATAAGCCGCGTTTTACCTGGAATGCAGGCCGCTTTTGTTGATATTGGCTTAGAAAAAGCCGCATTTTTACATGCATCAGACATAGTAAACAGTGCCTCCATTGTTGAAGGTGTTGACGACGTACCAATAAAGAAAGTGCAAGATATACGAGAGTTGGTGCGCCAAGGTCAATACATTATGGTGCAAGTGGTTAAAGATCCATTAGGCACGAAAGGCGCGAGACTCACTACCGACATCACTATTCCATCTCGCTACTTAGTATTTATGCCAGACGCAACGCATGTTGGTGTAAGCCAACGGATAGAAACTGAAGAAGAGCGATCTCGACTTAAAAAAATTGTTGCTGAATATGGCGATGAAAATGGCAGTTTTATAGTACGTACCGCGGCTGAAGGTGCAAGCGAAGCAGAGTTAAGGCACGATGCTGGTTTTTTAAGAAAATTATGGGAAAAAATAACCGCACGTCGTAAAAAAACCAGTAAAGCAACCATATTACATGAAGACCTAACGCTTGCCTTTAGAACACTGCGTGATTACGTAGGTGAAGATATGGAGCGTATTCGTGTTGACTCAAAGCTTACCTACCAAGAGCTAAAAATTTTTACCGAAGAATTTGTGCCGCAACTTTCACAGGTACTAGAGTACTACCCGGGTGAGCGACCTATATTTGACCTATTCGATGTAGAAAACGAAGTGCAAAAAGCGTTGCATCGCAAAGTCACGTTAAAGTCAGGCGGGTACATCATTATTGATCAAACAGAAGCGATGACTACGGTTGACGTAAACACCGGTGCGTTTGTCGGCCATCGTAATTTAGAAGAGACTATTTTTAACACTAATGTCGAGGCAACGTCGGCCATTGCGCGCCAGTTAAGACTTCGTAATTTAGGTGGAATAATTATTATCGACTTTATCGATATGGTCAGCGAAGAGCATAAAAGTCGTGTATTACATTCGTTAGAATCGGCGCTAGCTAAAGATCGCACTAAAACAAATATCAATGGTTTGTCCGCACTTGGGCTAGTTGAAATGACCCGAAAACGCACTCGCGAAAGCTTAGAGCATATTTTATGTGATGTATGCCCGGCATGTTCAGGGCGTGGCTCACAAAAAACAGTCGAAACGGTATGCTACGAAATATTACGTGAAATTGTTCGCGTAAACCGCGCCTACGCAGCCGATAAATTCATGGTTTATGCAGCACCAGCAGTAAGTGAAGCCTTACTTAATGATGAATACCACAATCTTGCGGAGCTTGAGCTATTTATAGGTAAGCAAGTACACATACAAACAGAAAGCTTATACAGCCAAGAACAGTTTGATGTGGTAATGATGTAATGAATGCAAAAGCGGTCTGTTTTTTTTGTTTTAGAAAGTTATGGCAAACCTGTGCCATAATTTTAGTATTACTGGCCGTTATTGTTTCAATATTAAAGTACACACTCCCTTACGCAAATGATTACAAAGGTGATATAGAAACCTACCTAGACGAAAAGTTTGCTATTAGTTTATCTATTGGCGCTATTTCAGCAAGCTGGCAGGGAAATGGCCCTGCTCTTGTGCTTGAAGATCTATCGTTTAAAGACAACGAAACTGCGCCAATTTCCCTCACTATTGCAAAAACTAGCTTAGAGCTTAATTTATGGGAAAGCATTAAAACCCTGCAGTTAAAGTCTAACTACTTTGTTATAAATGGCTTTCATACCACGGTAAACGTGGCAGACCTGTTTGAGAGCGGTAATCAAGATGATGTTTCGTTTGAGCAAAAAGAGCTTATAGAAGGGCTGTTTTTAGGTAATACCGGTCATTTTGCAATAGAAAACTCCAGTATTAATTTTGTTTTAGACGATAACAAAGAGCGAAAACTTCTGCTTGAAAATATCATTTGGCAAAATGAAGAGTCTCAACATTTAGGTAGTGGAACATTAGCTTTACCTGGTATCACAGTGGGCACCTTTGATGCACGCATTGCTCTCAAAGGTGAAAGCTTAGAAGAAGTTGCTGGCAATATGTATGTCCAAGCCAATAAGGTGGATGTCTCTAATTGGTTGGCGCAATATATAAATACTGAAAAACAACAATTAACCAGCGATATCAATTTACAGGCGTGGTTAAAAATTGAAAAAGGCCTAATTGACGATATAAAAATGCAGTGGCTGCCTAGTTCTGTTACTTGGTTTAAAGAAGCGCAAAGCCAGCAAGTTAGTTTAAGTGAAGGTGGCTTTCATCTTTATCCCGAGCAAGGTAATTGGTTTTTAAAAAGCACTGGTTTAGCGTTTAATAACAATAATACGACATGGCCAAGCTTAGAGTTTGAGGCTCAACTTGGTGAAAATAATCAAATTTGGTTAAATCAAATAGATATAGCGCTACTGACTAACTTGGCAGCGCTGACAAATTTTGACTCTCTCGACGCGTTTTTAAAACGCAAACCAAGTGGTCAAATACAGCAGGCGTACGTTAATTACGAGAGTAACCAGCAGTGGCAAGTATGGTTTAACGCCAATAACATAGGATGGCAAGAGCTTAATTCAGTGCCTGCTGCGCAAGGTTTACGCGTAAGCGGTTTATTAAATCAAGATAAAGGCCGTATCAGCTTATTTGGCGAAAACGGCACTTTATTAACTGGCGATAGTTTTAGTGACAACATTAATTATAACCAGCTCAATATAGAATTAGACCTCGCAAAGCAAAATAATAACTGGCGTATTAGCAGTGATAATATTTGGTTTGATAACAATGAGATAACGCTAGCCGCAGAAATGCAACTGAGCTTTGGTGATACACCGCGTCTTGATTTATACGCAGAGGCATTTGCAGAGGATGCCAGTATTGCCGGTCATTATTTTCCGTTAAAAGTGATGAGCCCAGAATTAGTTAGCTACCTAAACGGGGCTATAAAAGGCGGTGAAATATCAAAAGCGCAGGTTCTATTTGCAGGGCCGTTATCAGGATTTCCATTTAAAGATGGCTCAGGGCAATTTGATGTACTTGCTCAAATTGACAATGCCACCTATCAGTTCGACCCGCAGTGGCCAGCAGTAACAGATGCAAAGGTAAAGCTACATTTTGCTAATGAACGCATGGACATTTACAGCCAACAAGGCTCTTTGGTTAATTTAGATGTGGGTAATAGCGTTAAAGTTAGCATTAATGATTTAATGAATGCCGATGAGCTGGTGGTGCAAATAGATAAAAAAGCACCGATGGAAAACCTGTACACCTTTTTTAAATCCACGCCCATTGCGAGCCCGTTAGCTGATATTTTTGAGGTAATACAAGGCCAAGGTGAAGCCGATGCCAGCATTGAGTTACTGGTAGGTTCAAAGTTTGAAGGTGGTGCCAGTGTTAGCGGCACTGTCAAGCTAGATGATTTACCTGTATTTATTGCCACACCCGGTATTGCGTTAAATAACTTAACCGGCGTGCTTAACTTTAAAAACGATAATATCGAACTTAAAAATGCCACCGCTACATGGCTTGGGATGCCGCTGGCACTTAATTACAACAGCCAAAGTGAAGCGAGTGACTACAAAGCAAACATAAATATTAATGCACAACTTGATGCCAATACTTTAATCGATAGCGGGCAAGGTATTTTAAAAGGGTCACTTGAAGGGCAAAGTGCAGTTGATATTGGACTAGTGCTTAATTTTACCGAGCAAGGGTTTAATTATCGTGCACAGGTTAAATCTGACCTTGTTGGGTTAACAAGTAAATTGCCAACACCATACAAAAAAGCCGAGACACAACCGTGGGTTTTTGATGCAGTTGTTCAAGGCGATGACATTTCAAACCTTATAACTGCACAGGTAAATAAGCAGTTTTATTTTAATGCAATATTAGAAAATGGAAAATCGCAATTTAGTAATGCGCATTTTGTTATCGGTAAGCAAGATTTAGGGTTAAATTCACAAGATTTAAGCGTTTCAATAAACCTAGAGCAAACCGAACTTGTACCTTGGGTTGATCTTATTGATCAAATCATTAGTGCGGCCCAAAACGAGGATGACCCTGAATCACAAGGCATCATGCCACCACTTAATGAGATTGTCGCAAATATAGGCATGCTCGATATTAGTAGTATGGTGTTTAATGATTTTGAAATGCGCCTAGCCCCTGAGCAAAGCAATGTGTATTTAAAATTAAATGCCAAAGAATTACGTGCAGGTGTATTTATTCCTACCTCGCAGCGCAGCCAGCCTATTCGATTTAATGCTGATTATTTACGCGTGAATTTTGCAGAGCAAATTGAAGCGCCTATCACTGAGGCTGCAAAAGCAGACCCTGACACCGATTTAACGTGGCTGACGAACTTACCAGCTATAGAGTTTGAATGTGCAGATTGTAAAATTATTAACTATCAGTTAGACAAAGTAAGCGCCTCGTTACTTGGTGACGGTAAACGTTTGGTTATTTCTGAGTTGGTTGTTGATAAAGGCGATCATATTTTGCGCACGAAAGGGCAATGGAAAGATGGCACCACACAGTTAAGCGGTGAAGTTAAAAGTGATGATATAGGCGCGTTGTTTGATGAGTTTGATATTACCACGGCTATTAAGGGCTCTAAGGCCACTATAAATTACAATCTTGCTTGGCAAGCCGCACCTTACTCATTTGATGTCCCGAGCCTCAGTGGTGAAATTGATTGGGATTTAGCAGAAGGGCATCTGACAGAAATTAGTGATGGTGGCGCACGGGTTTTTTCGTTGTTGAGCTTAGATTCGTTGGTGCGAAAACTAAAACTTGATTTTAGAGATGTATTTTCAAAAGGTTTTTTCTACAACAGCATGCAAGGTTCTATGCAATTAGAGAACGGTATTGCTTATACAAAAGACACTAAGATGGATGGCGTTCCGGCTGATTTAACCATTAAAGGCTACGCAAATTTAAATACGCTTGATATCAACTACGATCTCGCTGTTGCACCGCAGGTCACCTCAAGTATTCCCGTTATTGTGGCGTGGATGGTAAACCCAGTAACAGGGCTAGCAGCATTGGCACTAGATAAAGTAATACACTCTGCGCGCGTAATTTCTGAGATTAACTTTAAAGTGACTGGCACCATGAGTGAGCCTGTTGTTCAGGAGCTCGACCGTAAAAGCCGTGAAGTTACATTACCACAAGCGGCGCAAAACCAGCCCCAAGCTTCAGTCGATTTAAAACTTAAAGATGCTGAAGTAACCGCAACTAATGACTAATTTAGCGAACCCTAGTAACCACAATATACTTGCTTTACAAATGTGTTCTGGTCTAAATGCTGACGACAATATTGCAGAACTTAAAAAAGCATTAAACACACTTCCCGCAACACGGCCATTGCTTGTATGTCTCCCTGAGGCCTTTTTAGTGTTTAGCAAAAGCGGTCACGATACGCTCTCAACAGCTAAGCACATTGAGCAATACAAACGTCAAATAAGCCAATTATGTAAACACCATAATATTTGGTTAAACGCAGGCACAATACCTGAACCATACAATAATACTAAATATTATGCCGCCTCACATTTATATAATAACCAAGGTGAGTGCATCGCAACGTATAATAAAATACATTTATTTGATGTAAACGTTGATGATAAAACAGGGAGTTACCGCGAATCTGATTTTACCCAAGCAGGAAGTGATGTGGTTGTGGTTGAATCTCCCTTTGGTAAACTAGGTCTAACAGTGTGTTATGATCTGCGTTTTAGTGCCTTATTTAATGCGCTTGCACGTAAAGGTGCTGAAGTTATTTTAGTGCCAAGTGCATTTACAATGGTTACTGGTCAAGCACACTGGCAACCATTATTAGCGGCGCGAGCGATAGAAACCCAATGTTATGTGGTTGCTGCAGGCCAATACGGCACACATGAAAATGGCCGCCAAACATATGGCCACAGTATTATTATTTCACCCTGGGGTAATACTTTAAGTAATTTACCCAGCGGTACAGGTTTTATTAGCGCTAACGCTGATTTAGAGCCGTTACAAAAAATTAGACGAGATATGCCTGTGCAGTCTCATCAACGATTTAGAGAGCATTTATTATGAATTCGGTTGAACAGCATTTATTACACGACAGCCAACTAAATAGAGAAGAGCTCGAAAAAACGCTCGCTTACATACATCAGCACAAAGTAGATTACGCCGATTTATACTTTCAATCGAGTCATCACGAGTCGTGGGTACTGGAAGATGGCTTGGTAAAAGAAGGCTCATACAATGTTGAGCGCGGCGTTGGCGTACGTGCAGTCAGCGGCGAAAAAACAGGTTTTTCATATTCGGATGCTATCAATTTAGAAGCGCTTAATAAAGCCGCTACAGCAGCTCGCAGTATTGCCGATGCAGGTGAAGATAAAGCTATTAAAGTATTTAGCGATGTATCAGCAAAAATGCAATTTGCGCCACATCAACCAATCTCAAGTATGAGCGATAGCGATAAGGTGAGTTTATTACGAGAGCTTGAAAACTACATTCGAGAATTAGCACCCGACGCTGAGCAAGTAATTAGCTCTATGTCAGCAGTATACGAAGAAGTACTAATTGCGGCCAGTGACGGTACATTTGCTACCGATATTCGCCCACTTATTCGTTTAAACTGTTCAGTATTGCTTGAAAAAAACGGCCGTCGTGAGCGCGGTGGCGCAGGCGGCGGTGCTCGTTTAGATTATGGCTATTTTAAAGAGCTGGTAAACGGTAAACCGCGCTGGATGGAATTTGCACAAGAAGCTGTACGCCAAGCTAAAGTAAACTTAGAGGCTATTGACGCGCCCGCTGGTACTATGGAAGTGGTATTAGGAAATGGTTGGCCAGGTGTACTTTTACATGAAGCGGTAGGCCATGGCCTTGAAGGCGATTTTAACCGTAAAGGTGCATCAGCGTTTAGTGGCAAAGTAGGGCAAAAAGTGGCTTCTGAGCTATGTACCGTAGTTGACGATGGCACCATGGCTGATCGTCGTGGATCGCTTAACGTAGATGATGAAGGCACACCTGCTGCATATAACGTGCTTATCGAAAACGGCATTTTAAAAGGGTACATGCAGGATAAGCTAAACGCACGTTTAATGGGGGTAAACCCAACCGGGAATGCACGTCGTGAGTCGTATGCGCATTTACCTATGCCACGCATGACAAATACCTATATGTTAGGTGGCGAGCATAGCCAAGCCGATATTATTAGTAGCGTTAAAAAAGGTGTGTTTGCACCTAACTTTGGTGGCGGGCAGGTTGATATTACCTCGGGTAAGTTTGTATTTAGTGCATCAGAAGCGTACTTAATTGAAAACGGTAAAATTACTCAGCCAATCAAAGGTGCAACGCTTATTGGTAATGGCCCTGAAGTAATGCAGCATATTTCAATGGTAGGTAACGACTTAGCACTTGATAAAGGCGTTGGCGTGTGTGGTAAAGATGGGCAAAGTGTTCCGGTTGGCGTAGGGCAACCTAGCCTTAAAATTGATCAGCTAACGGTAGGTGGAACAGCTTAAAGGCCTAACCGCTAAAGTTTAGGCGCGAAACCGTTCGCGCCTAGTCGCTTTATCAGTTAGTTACTTGGTTATGTACTTCGCTTAATGCAATTTTATGCTTCATTTCTTCTTCATACCATAGCGCCATAAAACACTCAGTTAGTTTATGCTCTATGTCCAGTGCCTGCTCGGTTGGGCAAAATAGCGTAAAGCGTGCTCTAAACTCACCCAATTCGGTTGTTCCAAAATGTATTTCTGGTGCTGGGCCCGATATTTTTGCATCTAGTTTTCGCTCAATAATCGAGTTATAACGAGTGGCGAGCTCTTCAAACTCTTCACAGTACATTTTAGCTTTTACCGAGAGCGTGTCGTAAATTGGGTAAGGGTTAAAGCTCTCTTTTCGAACAATAGTAAAGCTATGAGTTGCAAAGCGTTTTACATAATTTAGATTTTTAATCGGGCTGGTGATGAGTTTATTATTAGGTATGTAAATCGTTTTTCTAGAAAACTGATAAGTGTGCATGTCTATTTCATGCATGGTTGTTTTTATCCAGTCTGTTTCTGCTACTTCACCGTAATATTCACCGACTTGCACCCAGTCGCCGACTCTAAATGGGCGTGTGGTGACTAAGTAAAAAAAGCCAATAACACATTGAATAAACTCGCGCGTAGCTAAAACAATGGCAACCGCAAAGGCCGCAATAGATAACGCAAAATTTTGAATTTCAGTCGACCACACAAACAACAGCGACAGCACCAACACAAAATTAATAAAATGCTTAATGTTATGTGCAATGTAGCGAATATCTTTGTCTTTTTTTTCTGCGCGGTTTCTCGCTAATTTATCAACAAGTACTTTTAATCCAAGTGCAAAACTAAGCATAACAATTGAAACAAGAAACGGGTGAAGCAATATATCAGTAATCATAATATCCAGTTGTAGGTATGTTGATAAACACACGCTAGTATATTGAGTTATTTAGCTAATAAGCAAATTTAACCTTAATAAAAAAGCCCCTTAGCACATATGTGTAAGGGGCTTAACGTTGTTAAATTAGTAAATAACCTGAACTCTGATTAAGTGATTTATTATCCAGAATTTAGGTTAAATAGCTTAGCGCATAGTAACAAACTCTTCAGATCCTGTTGGGTGCAGTGCAACAACAGCATCAAAGTCAGCTTTAGTTGCGCCCATTTTCATCGCTACGGCAAAACCCTGAATCATTTCATCAACGGCAAAACCAAGGCCATGTAAGCCAACTACTTTTTCGTCTTCCCCTGCGCAAACTAGCATCATGTTACATGCTTGGCGGTGCTGAGTTACCGCTGTGTACATAGCTGCAAAGCTTGATTTATACACTTTTACGTTTTCTGCGCCGTACTGAGAAATCGCTTCTTGCTCGGTTAGACCAATGGTGCCGATAGGTGGATGACTAAATACGACTGTTGGTACTAGGCTGTAATCCATTTTTAAATCATCAGGGAGTGCTTTATTAAATAAGCGTTCTGATAACGTGCGGCCTGCTTTAACTGCCACAGGAGTAAGCTCAATACCGCCTTCAATAATATCACCTACAGCATAAACGTTTTCAGCAGTCGTATTTTGGTACTCATCTACTTTCACATAACCGCTTTCATTTACTTCTACACCGGCTGCCGCAAGGTTTATCTTGTCTGTTGTAGGTGTGCGGCCAATGGCCCAAATAACCTGGTCAACATTTTGGCTGTAACCGTTTTCAAAATGAATAGTTAAACTGCCGTCACTTTCTTTGATTACTTCTTTAGGGGAGCATTCAGTATGAAGAGTCGGACCTTCTTTAGCCATAATATCGACGAGCGTGTCGATTATGTAGGGGTCAAATGTACGTAGAGGCTTACTTTTACGCACGAATAAATGTGTTTCTGTGCCTAAACTATGTAATACACCCGCAATTTCTACGGCAATGTAACCTGCACCGATTACAGCTACGCGTTTAGGCTGTTCATTAAGTTCAAAAAAGCCATTTGAATCAATACCATGCTCAGCGCCCGGAATGTTTGGAATAGTAGGGCGCCCGCCTACAGCCACTAAAATATGATCGGCGGTGTAGTGTTCACCATTTACTTCTACTGTTTTGCTGTCAATAAAGGTAGCAAAGCCTTTAATAACGGTAACGCCATTACTTGCTAAACCGTTGTCGTACCCTTTATGAATTCGGCCAATATAGGCTTCACGGCTTTCTACTAGCTTGCTCCAATTAAAGTCTTTTACCTCAACGTTAAAACCGTAATCGGGTGCATATAAGTTAATTGCTTCGGCTACTTGTGCGCCGTGCCACATAACCTTTTTAGGCACACAGCCTACGTTTACACAGGTACCACCCATGTGTTTTGCTTCAATAAGTGCCACTTTAGCACCGCGCATTGCAGCTCTGTTTGCAGAAGCAATACCACCGCTGCCACCGCCAATTGCAATGTAATCAAAGTGTTGTGTCATTTTAAGTCCTTAGGCGTTGAGTTTTATGCGCACAAGCATAACATTAAGTTTTAAAAATAAAGAGTGTTTAGATGACCTATGTTAAGTAAAAAAACATTCAAATTTACAGCTGTATCGATATAAAGCGACACGCTAAGTCAGTACCAAACAGAATATCTGCAGTACGTAACCGGGCTCGCTTTAGATTGCATTACCTGTAGGCATTTCATTATTACCGCGCCTAAAAGTAGTTATTAATGGCTTTTGAATAGCTAGATTAATAAAAGTATGTTGTTTTTTAATTTTTAGACCCAATCTAAAAATGAAATGCATTAACGCAAAGAGAGTATTTATGAGCAACCCACTAATTGGCCTTGAAGGCTTACCACCATTTTCTAAAATTAAGCCTAAATTTGTAGTACCGGCACTTAAAGACGGAATAGCAAATTGTCGAAAAGCCATCGATGACGTACTCGCGAAAAAGTCATACACGTGGGATGACTTAGTGTTACCACTTGAAGAGGCCGACGATAAACTATCGCGACTATTTTCACCTGTTTCTCATTTAAATTCTGTTATGAATAACGACGAACTGCGTGAAGCATACGAGCAGTGTTTACCGCTTATTTCTGAGTACTCTACGTTTGTCGGTCAGCATCAAGGTTTATACGAAGCGTATAATGCTTTGCACAACAGTGACGAATTTAAATCACTCACCACAGCACAACAAAAATCAATTACTAACGCCTTGCGTGACTTTAAATTGTCGGGTATTGCATTAGCGAGCGAAGATCAAAAGCGTTACGGCTATATTAGTGCGCGTTTATCTGAGCTTTCATCTAAGTTTGGTAACAATGTAATGGATGCGACTTTAGCGTGGCACAAGCACATTACTGATGAAGCCGATCTAGCCGGACTCCCCGAGTCTGCACTAGCGCTTGCTGCTGACACAGCCAAAAGTAAAGAGCTAGACGGTTGGGTATTTACGCTTGATTTTCCATCTTACTTGCCAATTATGACTTACGCTGATAACCGTGAACTTCGTAAAGAAACCTACACCGCATTTAGCACACGCGCATCTGATCAAGGCCCAAATGCGGGTGAGTTTGATAACTCAGAGATAATGAAAGAAGCACTTGCACTTCGCCATGAGCTTGCGCAGTTATTAGGGTTTAAAAGCTACGCTGAAAAATCATTAGCAACAAAAATGGCTGAAACACCAGAGCAAGTGTTTTCGTTCTTAGAAGATTTAGCCGCTAAATCTAAGCCGCAAGCAGAGCAAGAAGTGGCAGAACTCAAAGCGTATGCAGCACAAAAACACGGAATTACAGAATTAGAAGCGTGGGACTTTGGCTACTATGGCGAAAAACTAAAACAAGAAAAATACGCAATATCAGATGAAGTACTACGCCCATATTTCCCTGCTGATAAAGTGTTAAGTGGCTTATTTGAAACGGTTAACCGTTTATTTGGCATTAGTGTTAATGAAGTAACCGACTTTGATACGTACCATAAAGATGTGCGCTTTTTTGAAATTGTTGATAGCAATAACACGCTACGAGGACGTTTTTACTTAGATCTTTACGCACGCGATCGCAAACGCGGTGGCGCGTGGATGGACGATTGTATGGGTCGTAAGGTACGCGCTAATGGCGAGTTACAAACCCCTGTAGCTTACTTAGTATGTAACTTTAATAAAGCGGTAGGCGATAAACCAGCTTTGTTCACCCATAATGAAGTAACGACTTTATTCCATGAGTTTGGCCACGGTATTCACCACATGCTGACTCAAGTTGATGCTGCTCCCGTAGCAGGTATTAATGGCGTAGCATGGGATGCCGTAGAGCTACCAAGTCAATTTTTAGAGAACTGGTGTTACGAGGAAGAAGCGCTGAGCTTTATTTCGGGCCATTTTGAAACCGGCGAGCCATTACCAAAAGAATTGCTTGATAAGTTATTGGCCGCTAAAAACTATAACTCAGGCATGCAAATGCTGCGTCAAATTGAGTTTTCGTTATTTGATTTTAAAATTCATAACGATTATGTCACGGGCGAGCCGTGTCAAATTCAGTCGGTATTAAATGATGTGCGCAGTCGTACATCGGTTGTTCACGCTCCAGAGTTCAATCGTTTTCAGCATGGGTTTAGCCATATTTTTGCGGGTGGTTATAGCGCCGGTTATTACTCGTACAAATGGGCTGAAGTATTATCAGCCGATGCTTACTCTAAGTTTGAGGAGGAAGGAATTTTTAACCCACAAACAGGGCAAGCCTTCATGCAGCATATTCTAGAAAAAGGCGGCAGTGAAGAGCCTATGGAATTATTTAAAAACTTCCGAGGCCGCGAGCCACGTGTTGATGCGTTACTTCGCCACAGTGGTATAGCAGCTTAAAAATATGTCGTTTATTAAATTTAACAAAAGCGCCTTTTAGGCGCTTTTTTTATTGTTTTTAGATAATAGGTTATAAACGTTAGTAATTTCAGCACGCCGTACTATGCTCTAAGCATACTCAACTAAACGGATTTGTGTATGGAAAAGTTAGTACTTACCATTGATGACGATAAATTAACCCACCTTATTATTGAAGAGTCTCTAGCTGGGTTTTGTAAACTTCTTCATGCTAAAGAAGGCGAAGAGGGGCTAAGGTTAATAAACGAACATAAACCCGATATTATCCTTCTCGACATAGAAATGCCGGGCAAGTCGGGTTATCAAGTCTGCCAAGAAATAAAACAAAATGCCGATACAAAAGATATTCCGGTTATGTTTCTCTCTTCAAAAGAAGCGCTTATCGACCGAGTGAAAGGTTACAGCGTTGGTGCGTCTGACTACATAATGAAACCGTTTAATGCACAGGAGCTAATGGCACGTATTAAAATACTTTATGCGTATCGCCAGCAATGCGTCAAACTCGAAAGCGACATAAACAAAGCCAATAAAACGGCTGCAATGGCGATGACCGAGTCGGGAGATATGGGTCGAATTATGCGCTACGTTGGACAAAGTTATCATGCCAACAGCTTACAAACGTTGAGTGAGTTCTTCTTAGGGTTTTTTACTCCTCTTAATTTGGATGTAGTGGTTGTATTTTGGTATCAACATAAAAGTGAATTTTACAGCTTACAAGGTGGTGTATGCCCACTAGTGCAGGAGTTATTGGCGCAACATAAAGATGCACAGCGGTTTGTTGATATAGGCGAGAGCACTATCATTAATTACCCAAAACTATCGTTGCTGGTTAAAAATATGCCTGTCGATGACAGCGAAAAATATGGGCGTTATAAAGATTTGTTTCCTCATATTTTAGAGGTTACCAATGAGAAGGTCGTTACTATGGAAAGAAACGAAAAAAATTACCAGCAAGCTGAACAAATTAGCACGGCACTGGAAGATATAATAAGCCAGTTTAATGCTCAAAATATCACGCAAAGTAATGTAGCAGAGCAGTTTTGTACACAACTAGAGGCATTAAATACAGCTATTGAGCTTCAAAAGAATAATTTAAACCCCGCCGATATTGATTCATGTATATCGCAGCTCGAACATACTATGCAGTTACTGGTGTCTGCCAATAGCGATTTAGCGTTTATAAAATATCAGTTTGAGCAAGTAACACAAAGCCGCAATGAGTTTTTACAGAGTTTACGCCATAAAGTTGAAGACATTGAGCCGGCAAATGACCAAGACCCTGACATAGAGCTATTTTAGTGCGCTTAAGCTCGCTGGTTGATATACTCTGGCGGTATTTTATCGTCGGAGTGTATTGTGGTTATTCAGTGTGCCTTTAAAGAGTGTCGCCCGTATTTAAATGAATTAGAAACGCGTTTTGGTTTAGTAAATTGGCAACAAAATAGCCAAGGTTTTAGCCTGCACTATGACGATACAGGGCTGAGTTTATTTAAAACTGATGAACCTAAATTAGGTGCCATTAATGTTGATTTTGTTACCGGAGCAGCCGCTCACAGGCGAAAATTTGGTGGCGGTAAGGGGCAAGCTATTGCAAAAGCGGTTGGTCTTAATAAAGGGGCAACGCCTGTAGTACTTGATGCAACCGCAGGTTTGGGCCGCGATGGCTTTGTATTAGCATCATTAGGGTGCAAGGTTATTTTACATGAGCGTCATCCGGTGGTTGCTGCACTGCTGGCCGATGGTTTAAACAGAGCTTACAGCGACAGTGAAATTGGCCCTTGGATGAAAGACAATATGAGCTTAGTGTTTGGCTCCAGCCACACGTTACTTGCCCAATGTGAAAGCATGCCCGATGTGGTTTATCTAGATCCTATGTTCCCACACCGTGAAAAGTCAGCCTTAGTAAAAAAAGAAATGCGAGTATTTCAAGAGTTAGTAGGTGCAGATACCGACGCTGATGATTTACTTGAATTTGCCTACCCACTTGCTAGCAAGCGAGTGGTGGTTAAGCGCCCTGATTACGCCCCGTTTTTAAATGACAAAACCCCCAGTATGCAAATTAAAACTAAAAAGAACCGTTTTGATGTGTATGTAAAAGCGGCCATGGTTTAAAGGCCCTTATTACGAGTGTTGATCGGGTTTAAGGATGTCGCTGAAACCATAGTTTGTCATAATACAACCATACCGTGACATAATTAAACCATACTTTGACATAAAAACCCATTTAAAAGTGAGGTTTAAAAATTAAGTTTAGTATAATCAATGGCTTGTTATTTTATTTAACCATAGAGTGACATAGTTATTTTTTGTTTGTATAGTATGCGTACTAAATTAATGAAAATGGTTATTTTACTCATGTATATACGTAACTTAAGAAAGCCTTCTCCGAATAAAAATGTATTCAAATTTGCTAGCACTAAAGTTAGTAATGTAATTATGTGTGAAAGTACATTAGAGTTTGATGTATGTTTTCATCATGAATATAACGACTTGATAGAGAGCTTTGGAAGTCAGCCTGAAGGCTTTAAATATGAGTTTATGGGTAAAACCTTACCTTACACACCAGATACACTTATTTCATATACAGATAAAACCCAAAAATACCACGAATATAAACCCTACTCAAAAATCACTTCTCCATTATTTAGAGCAAAGTTTGCTGCCAAAAGGGCTGCATCATTAAAAATGGGAATTGATCTTATCCTCGTGACTGATAGGCAAATTAGGGTAAACCCAATATTAAACAACTTAAAATTATTACACCGATATTCAGGTGTTTACGGTATAAGTAGCATTCAAAATGAGTTGCTCAGTTTCATTCATAAGTCAGGGGCTATTAAGCTAAATGATATAAGCTCTCAGGTTGGTTTACCTATTGGTGAAACACGATCCTTCGTCTTTGGGCTAATGCATAAAGGGCTGATTGAAGCTGACCTAGGGCATGATAATTTAACTAATAATCCAACTTTATGGGCTAGACTATGACTGACTTTTTTAATGAGTTTGATGGATCACTAACTCCATTAAAGCCACAAACCCCCAAACAATATGTCAAATTAGATGATGCCAACTTAATCAAGCGTGATTTGGATACCTTTCCAGATACCTTTAAAAACCAAGCGCTACAAAGGTATAAGCTAATTAGTTCTATAGATAAAAAACTTTCACGTGGGTGGACCCAACGAAATTTAGATCCTATTTTAGATGAGCTTTTTAAAGGGAGTGATGAAGTTCAGCCAAATTGGCGAACTGTTGCTCGTTGGCGTAAAAAATACATCGAAAGCAACGGTGATATTGCCTCCCTTGCTGATAAAAACCATAAAATGGGAAACAGAACCAACCGTATAGAAGGGGATGATAAGTTTTTTGATAAAGCATTAGAACGATTTTTAGATGCTAAAAGACCTACTGTAGCAACTGCATATCAGTACTATAAAGACCTTATTGTTATTGAAAATGAGAGTATTGTTGAAGGCAAGATTCCAATAATATCCTACAATGCCTTTAATAAAAGAATCAAAGCAATACCCCCATATGCAGTAGCGGTCGCAAGGCATGGTAAATTTAAAGCAGATCAATGGTTTGCTTACTGCGCTGCGCACGTACCCCCTACAAGAATATTAGAGCGTGTAGAGATTGATCATACACCACTTGATTTAATCCTACTTGATGATGAGTTACTTATCCCTATAGGAAGACCTTACCTAACATTACTTATTGATGTATTTAGTGGCTGTGTTCTTGGTTTTCATCTTAGCTATAAATCTCCTTCATATGTATCTGCGGCTAAGGCTATTACTCATGCGATTAAGCCAAAGTCTCTTGATGCTCTGAATATAGAACTACAAAATGATTGGCCTTGCTTTGGTAAATTTGAAAATTTAGTTGTAGATAATGGTGCTGAGTTTTGGTCTAAAAACCTAGAGCATGCTTGTCAGTCAGCAGGAGTAAATATCCAATATAACCCTGTACGCAAGCCTTGGTTAAAACCCTTTATAGAGCGTTTTTTTGGGGTGATTAATGAATATTTCTTACCTGAATTACCAGGGAAGACATTTTCAAATATTTTAGAAAAAGAAGAATATAAACCTGAGAAAGATGCAATTATGCGCTTCTCAACTTTTGTTGAAGAATTTCACCGGTGGATCGTGGATGTATATCATCAAGATAGTAATTCACGTGAAACTCGAATCCCAATTAAACGTTGGCAACAAGGGTTTGATGCATACCCCCCTTTAACTATGAGTGAAGAAGAAGAAGCGCGCTTTGATATGTTAATGCGCATCTCCGACTCAAGAACTTTAACGAGAAATGGTATTAAATATCAAGAGTTAATGTATGACTCAACAGCTTTGGCTGATTATCGTAAACATTATCCACAAACAAAAGAAACTATAAAAAAACTTATTAAAGTTGATCCTGATGATATTTCAAAAATTTATGTTTACTTAGAAGAGCTGGAAAGCTACCTAGAAGTACCGTGTACAGACCCTACCGGCTATACGGACGGGTTAAGTATCTATGAACATAAAACAATAAAAAAAATTAACAGGGAAATCATTCGGGAGTCTAAAGATAGTTTGGGTTTAGCTAAAGCACGCATGGCTATTCATGAGCGAGTAAAACAAGAGCAAGAAGCTTTCATTGAATCAAAAACTAAAGCAAAAATAACAACTGTCAAAAAGCAAGCTCAAATAGCTGATGTAAGCAATACAGGAACGGGCACTATTAAGGTTTCTGAAAAAAGTGCAGCCCCAGTACAAAAAAATATAGGTAACGATTTATTTGATGATTGGGATGATGACTTAGAGGCATTTGAATGAATGCCTTAACAGAAATACAGATAGAACAGTCGCACAACTTTAGCAATTGCATTGTTATGCACACGCAAATTAAAACAATTTTTAATGACTTTGATGAGCTGAGATTAAACCGTAAATTCCAAACAGACCAACAGTGTATGCTATTAATTGGTGATACAGGAGTTGGAAAAAGCCATACCATTAATCACTACAAAAAAAGAGTTCTAGCTACACAAACTTATAGTCGGAACACTATGCCAGTGCTAATAAGTCGTATATTTAGGGGGAAAGGCTTAGATGCAACTTTAATCCAAATGCTTGTAGATCTGGAGCTATTTGGAAGCAGCCAAATTAAAAAACGAGGTTATAAAACAGACCTTACTAAAAAACTTGTAGAAAGCTTAATTAAAGCTCAAGTTGAGTTACTCATCATTAATGAGTTTCAGGAGTTAATAGAGTTTAAAAGCATACAAGAGCGGCAACAAATTGCGAATGCATTAAAGTTTGTTAGTGAAGAAGCCAAAGTGCCAATAGTACTGGTTGGTATGCCTTGGGCTGCAAAAATAGCTGAAGAACCACAATGGGCTTCTCGCTTAGTTAGAAAAAGAAAACTTGAATACTTTAGCCTAAAAAATGACAGCAAGTACTTTCGCCAATATTTGATGGGGTTAGCTAAGAAAATGCCATTTGATACGCCTCCCAAGCTTGAAAATAGGCATACCACAATGGCGTTATTTGCTGCATGTCGAGGGCAGAATAGAGCTCTCAAACACCTACTATCAGAAGCTTTAAAATTAGCATTGAGTTGTAACGAGTATCTTGAAAATAAACATTTTATAACTGCTTATGAAAAGTTCGACTTTTTTAATGACAAAGAGCCATTGGAGTTAAAAAACCCTTTTGAACAAGATGCTAAAGATATTGTTATTTATGAGGTGATTAAAAGCTCATCCTATAACCCAAATGCATTAGATCCTGAAGATATGCTAATAGGTCCTGAATTCGCAATAGTAAAGTAAGCTGCACGAGCTTAGGCTCAATTAGGAGTATTAAAGTGTAGATTCAAACGGTAAGTCATCAGATTAGCTTCGTGTGATTAAAACAAGCCTGACAGTCGCATATGTGTCTTGAGAGGTTATTCAAGCGTAACTTGTTTATGCCCCAAAACGTGTTTAGGCGAATGCCTCAAAAGAGCGAAAAGCAGACATTGACCGTTAATCGTTTCAACGACGGCAATTAGCCATACGTTGCATGTTTGCTCCCTTACTGGTTTTACGATATCCAAAACCGACATAACGACCATTAAGCAAATACCAAAGTAAAATAGGTATGTGCTCCAATCATATAGCCAAAGAGGATAAAGCGTTAATAGCACTGCTACAGGCCCTAGAATGCTGAAGACAGCTCTGGTATGGTTTTTATTTTTGTGCCAGTTGTATAAGTTTACCAATAGTTCCAAAGATGCAAAAATAGGTAAAAGCGTATTTACAGCTATTCCTTCGAAGTGAGAGAAGAAGCCTAGTCCTAATGCCGATGCAAGTGACCTTAATGCAGGGAGGCAGGCCGTGCCGCTAGCCAAACGCCACTAGAGCCTACTCTGTCTAATATTTTATTTATCATTTGAAAGTCTATTGGTTGATATTACCATCATTCTAAACTCCGTATACAAGTACGGAGTCAATCATTTTAATGAGTCAATTATGGGGCAATGTGTTGGATCTTCGTTTTGCATACAGGTATTTGTCATACCCACAATTACTTTCTCTAAACGTTGAAGGTCATTAATTTTGTCTCGAATGATTGCTAACTTTTGTCGGTTTAATAGCTCAACTTGAGCGCAGTTGCTGTCCATAGACATTAGCGATTTTATTTCTCTTAACGTAAAGCCGAGCGCTTTGGCTTTTGTGATAAACCTAAGTTGTCCTGCTATTGATTCGTCATATTGTCTATAACCAGATATTGGTTTTTCAGGTTGTGTAATCAGTCCTTCTCGTTCATAAAAACGAATGGTTTCTACATTTAAATTTAATGATTGTGCTAATTTGCCAATGGTTTTCATTATTGCCTTTGTGAATACTACTAATCTAAAGTTATATTTAGTTCAACTATCTAATGACTTGATAATGCCACAGACTTCAATTGTACCGTCAGACCCGCAAGAGCTTGCCATTAGTTTTAACTCTTTTTTGAGTGCATTCAATTCCTTCATTCGTTGATTAACTAAAGTTAGTTGCCGATCAATTAATGCATTTACACTAGAGCAACTCTCCTCTGGCTTGTTTTTTAATTCAATGAGTCGCTTAATATCATTAAGCGGAATATCTAAACTTCGACAATGCTTTACGAACTCTAGCTCTTTAAATGCCTTATTAGAATACAACCTGAAATTCCCTTCAGTGCGATCAGGATCTGACAGCAAGCCCTCCTTTTCATAATATCGGATGGTTTGTACTGAATACCCCGATGTTTTCGATAACTCACCAATTTTCATAAAATTTCCAAATAAACTTGACCCTATAGTCACTATAGGATTTATAGTTAGAGCATACAAGTTAATCGGAGATGAAAATGAGCGATTGTGGGTGTGAAGTTGAGCTAAAAGATAACCAGCAAAAAACGGTGCTTTATTGGCTTCTGGCTATCAATGCCTCGATGTTTGTTTTTGAAATTGGCTTTGGTTGGTTATCAGAATCAACGGCTTTAATTGCAGATTCGTTAGACATGCTAGCGGATGCAATCGTCTATGCAATTGCACTATACGCGGTGGGAAAGTCAATCCAACATAAGGCTAATGCTGCTTTAGTGAGTGGCTATTTCCAACTGGGGTTAGGCGTGCTAATTCTAATGGATATTGCTAGAAGGCTGTATGGTGAAAGTGAGCCTCACTCTTGGTTTATGATTGGCGTAGGCATGGTTGCTTTAGTTGCAAATGTGATTTGTCTCATCCTTATTCGAAAGCACAACAACGATGAAGTACATATGAGAGCTAGCTGGATATTTTCAGCGAATGATGTAATTGCAAATCTTGGTGTCGTTATCGCAGGCATACTCGTTATGGTGCTGAAACAGCGTTGGCCTGATATCGTCATTGGTAGCATCATTTCAATGTTAATTCTTCGAGGCGCTTACCGAATACTAAGCGATGCTAAACAAGAATTAGCTGTTGCTGAGAAAACACGTTAAACACCAAATGAAGATAAACAATCAACCTTTGGTTGTTCAAAGTAAGGAAACATCAATGAATAGCAAATATCTAGAAAAAACCAAGATAGTAAATTTTGAACACTCTACAATTCAATCATTAATTTCTGAGCGTAATTGGCAAGAACTCGATGACTTCAACAAAATTGGTGCAGCCTACCAATTTGTTAAAGATGAAATATTATTTGGTTACAATGAGAGTGATGATATTTCAGCAAGCAGTGTTTTAGCCGATGGTTACGGACAATGCAATACCAAGGGTAACTTGCTGATGGCTTTGTTACGAGGATTAGGTATTCAATGTCGTTTTCACGGCTTTACTATTGAGCAGCGATTACAAAAAGGAGCTATTCCAACTTATGTATTTTGGTTAGCACCTAAATATATCATTCATAGTTGGATTGAAGTTTATTTCAAGGATCGTTGGATAAACTTAGAAGGCTTTATATTAGATGAACAATATTTAAGTTCACTACAGCACAAATTTAGTCAAATAAAAAACGAATTTTGTGGTTATGGTGTTGCAACAAAGTGTTTCTCTTCGCCAGATACAGATTGGCGTGGTCAAGATACCTATATACAAAAAGAAGGTATTCATGATGATTTTGGTGTTTATAATTCCCCTGATGAGTTTTATCTCGAAAAAGGAACTAACTTATCAGGAATCAAACGTTGGATGTATCAACGAGTGATCCGTCACTTTATCAATTTTAACGTAGTCAATGTAAGAAATTTAAAAGTTCTTGAGGTGGAAAATGCACAATCATAGCCATAGCCATTCGCATGGAAAAGACGACCGTATAGGTTGGACATTTTTCCTTAATGTTTCATTTACTATTATCGAATTTATTGGTGGTTGGCTAACCAACAGTACCGCTATTATGGCTGATGCTGTACATGACCTGGGTGACAGTTTATCTATAGGATTCGCTTGGATACTGAGTCGTTTCTCGGATAAAGAAGCATCCGATAGATTTAGCTATGGCTATCGTCGTCTTACCCTGTTTGGCGCATTAATTAACAGTATTGTATTAGTTATTGGTTCTGTCTGGGTGCTATTTGAAGCAATACCAAGATTATCTAATCCTGAAATGCCAATGGCTGAAGGAATGTTGGGTCTTGCATTACTTGGGGTTGCTGTTAATGGGTATGCAGTATTTAAACTAAAAGCGGGTAAAACGCTGAACGAAAAAGTACTTACGTGGCATTTGCTTGAAGACGTACTTGGCTGGGTTGCAGTCCTAATTGTTTCTATCGTGCTGCTTTTTGTAGATCTACCAATATTAGATCCTTTGCTTTCTATAGGCTTTACACTGTTTATATTGTTTAACGTTTTGAAAAACCTGAAAACAACATTGGCACTATTTCTTCAAGCTACACCTGATGAAGAAGTGCAGAATAATATTGAAAAAGCGATAAAGGCTATACCTGAAATTAATGGGATTCATCATATGCACTTTTGGTCATTAGACGGGGAAAGTCACGTATTAACTGCTCACCTAGAGTTAGCCCATAACTTTGAGGTTGATAAATTAATTAGGCTAAAACAACAAGTGGCTAAGGAACTTTCTTCTTATAATTTATCTCATACAACCATTGAGTTTGAGTTTCCTCAAGAAACTTGCCGTGACGAGCATGAAAAACATGCGCATGGCTAGTTTAGAAAACCTTTTTTTGATATTATAATTTTTCATATTTAAGTAGGTGTTTATTTTGAAATTCAATGTTGCGTTAAAAATACTATTAGTCGTTTCGATTGTTTTGCAATCGTTAACTGCTGTTGTATCCGCAACACCTGAGAATCACCAAATAGATATAGAGCACCTTCAAATTCAACATGATCATGCAGATGATCGAAATGTCTCAAATGATAATGTAGGTGATGAGCAGCATAATGAAAAAGATTGTCATCACTGCGGACATTGCAGTGGCAGCCACTTATCTTGGATTTTAGTCAGTAATTCAAATACCACGGGCAAACTAAACATTATCAATAAAACGCCTTATCAAATTGATCAAACAAGTACCTTTCTTGAAGCGATACTTCGTCCGCCTATTTCTTAATTAGATTAATTTTTAATGACCTATTTATCCTTTAATAATGGATAAAGGTTTCGTGTTTATTAATTTTAAAATTAAGAATTTTTATGTATATATATTTAAAAAATGCAGGTTTAGTCCTGTCTTTATGTATGGCTGTGAGTTTTTCAGTTGCCACTTATGCCAAACAGAAAAGTATTTCATGGCTAGATAGTCAAATAAATAAAGATCCCGAAGTTGTTGCGGCTAAAGAGTTACTTAATGCAAGTAATCATAGAGCCAAGAGCTTAACTAAAGCCGTATATAACCCAGAGCTTGAAGCAAGCTATGAAAAAGAGGGTGATTTTGATAATTATTCTATTGGTATCAGTCAAACGATTGATTTTTGGGATAAGCAATCAGCAAATAAAAGCATTGGTGAAATTGGTGTTTATGCAAACCAGCAACAATTGTTATCTCTACTCGATTCTAAAAAGGCTAACGCTTTAACTGCAATAGTTAATTGGCAAGCAGCAAAAAAGGTGGCTCAGTTACTTTCAGTAAGAGAAAATCAATTACAAACGCTCGTTGGAATTATTGAAGATAAGCGAAAAGCAGGACTTTTAGAGCCACTTGACGCTGAACTGGTTTATTTAAACTTGTCCCAAGTTTTCAGTGAAATATCTGAGTCGCAAATTGCTTTGAAAAATGCAGAGGTAAATGTTCAGGAGTTATTGCCTGATTGGACGCCTAATACTACCAATTTTTTTTCATTTACTTTTGGAGCAACAAACTATTCATTTAACTCTCAGTGGGTTGAGGAACATCCAAAAGTTAAACTCGCTAGAGCGCAATGGAAGATAAAACAATCTAAAGCTCAACTAACCACTATGGAATCTAAAGCCAATCCAACCATTGGAGTTAACGCAGGGAAAAGTGGAGATGAAGACTTGATTGGCGTGACTTTCTCAATGCCTTTAAATATCAGAAATAACTATTCAGATACTGTTAAAGCCGCTTATTCAGAAGCAATTGCAGCAGAGGCTAACTTTCGGTCGGTTTATCGAAAGCAGTCATTTGAAGCAAAAGCTAATTATGAATCGCTTATTGTCAGTAAAAAATATTATGAGCAATGGCAAAAACTGACAAAAGGCAGATTAGATAGCAGCGAAAACTTATTAAATAAGCGCTGGGAAGCTGGTGACATTAATACTTCTGACTACTTACTTGCATTAAATCAACGTGCGGAAGGGCTTCATGCAGGAATACGTTTGGAAAATCAATTCAAGCTTGCAGAAATATCCTTCATTTTAAGTATGGGTCAGTTATCCAAATTTGAGATTTGAGCGCTTTGTTTTTTCAGTAGCGAAAAACGAAATCTTAAATTTATTAAAAATATAGGTTACAAAAATGAATACAGTAATTAGTAAAAAATTTTTAGCCGTAGTAATTAGCTGCCTGTTAGTTGGGTTTACTACAAATCATGATGCTTTTGCACAGTCGTCAGATGGAACTGGTTCTGTCACAAACGTTTCGAAACAAGAAGAAAAAGAACATCAAGATGAGCATGAACACGAAAAGGGACATGAAGAAGATAAAGGTGACCATGACGAGCACGGCCATGAAGGTGGTAATAAAGAGGGAGAAGAAGGACATGAAGAAGGTATCACTATTGATCCAAAGAAGATGTCGCTTGCTAACATTAAAGTGGAAAGTGTTAAGCCTGAATATCAATTTAGCTCCGTATATGCACCTGGCGAAATAAAAGCTAATGGCTATAAAAGTTATGTGGTATCACCACGTACAGAGTCAGTCATTATCAGTCGCCATGCAGCGCTTGGCGAGTATGTAGAAATAGGTCAGAAGTTAGTTACATTATTTAGTGAAGCAATGGCACAAGCACAAGCTGACTATTTAATCGCTTCAACCGAATGGCAACGTGTAAAAAAGCTGGGTAATAAGACGGTGAGTGAAAGTCGATTATTACAAGCTGAAACAACATACAATGCGAGCTATGGCAAGCTCATTGCTTTAGGGTTAACTGAAAAAGCAATAAATGGTATTTCTAACAAAGACATTAAAGCATTTGGACAATATGCATTAACGGCGCACCGTGAAGGTGTCGTGCTTCAAGACGACTTTATCCAAGGGCAACGTGTTGATGCTGGGGATTCAGTCATGTTGTTAGCTGATGAAAAACAACTATGGGTTGAAGCAAAAGTTTCTCCAAATAAAAAGCTAAATTTATCAATTGATTCTCCTGCGGTACTTAAATTAGAAGGCCAGAGTTACAATGCCAAAGTTATCCAAGAAGCCCATACAATTGATCCCGTAACTCGTACAAGAATTATTAGATTGGGGGTACAGAATGCTGATGATAACCTTCATTCAGGTATGTTTGTAAAAGTTTACTTTCAGTTTGCCACAAAGCAGAAAGTGATGGCTGTGCCAGAAGAAGCATTGATCCGCAGCGCAGATGGTGATTGGACCGTATTTGTCGAAGACCACCCTGGAGAATTTAAAGCTGTAGAAGTAGAACTAGGCCGAGCCTTAGGTGATTTTAGGGAAATCATTGGCCTTGATAGTGGGACGCGAATTGTAACCAAAGGCGCATTTTTTGTTGCTTCTGAAATCGCTAAAGGCGGATTTGATCCGCATAACCACTAAGGAGCAAGACTATGTTTAATAAAATAATAGATTGGTCTGTTAATAATAGACTCCTGATTTTGATTGCGCTGTTTGCCACAATTGTCGGCGCAATTATGGTTATACCAAAACTAAATTTAGATGCCTTTCCTGATGTTACTAATGTTCAAGTTGCTGTAAATACTGAAGCGCCAGGACTAGCTGCTGAAGAAGTTGAACAACTCATTACGTACCCCATTGAAGCGGTCATGTATGCCTTACCTGATGTAGAACAAGTGCGCTCAATTTCTAAAACAGGCTTGTCTGGCGTCACGGTTGTTTTCAAAGAAGGCACCGACATTTACTTTGCAAGACAACTTGTATTTGAGCGTCTTCAAGCCGCAAAAGAACTGATACCAGAAGGTGTCGGCACACCCGAAATGGGGCCAAACACCTCAGGGCTAGGCCAAGTATTTCAGTACCTTCTTATTTCAGATAAAGATGCAGGCTATGATGCTATGGCACTCAGGAGTCTCAATGATTGGGTAGTAAAATTACTCGTTATGCCTGTCGATGGTGTTACTGATGTACTCTCCTTTGGAGGTATTGTTAGGCAGTACCAAGTAAATGTAGATCCATCTAAGCTTCTTTCTTATAACCTAACGCAAGAAGACGTTGTTGGTGCCCTAGATAACAACAATGCCAATGTTGGCGGATGGTATATGAACCGTGGGCAAGAGCAGCTTGTTATTAGAGGTGCAGGTTGGTTTGAAAGTGGTGACGCTGGTATTAGTAATATCAAACAAGTTCCCGTCAAAACAGTTGATGGGACAGTTGTGACGGTTTCGGATATTGCTAAAGTTGAAATGGGCAGTGAAATTCGTCAAGGTGCTGTCACAATGACGCGCAAAACCGAAGACGGTAAAGTCGAAAATTTAGGTGAAGTTGTCTCTGGCATTGTCTTAAAACGCATGGGGTCTAATACTAAAGCCACCATTGATGGTATCAATGCAAGAATCCCATTGATTAATCAAGCATTGCCTAAAGGTGTTCGCTTTGAACCATTTTATGATCAGGCTGATTTGATTGAAAAAGCCGTTGATACAGTAGTTGATGCACTATTACTAGCATTTATTTTCATCTGTATTGTATTAGCACTATTTTTAATGAATATACGTGCAACCTTCCTTGTCCTAATATCTATTCCAATTTCAATTGGTATCGCGTTAATGATCATGGCTTGGTGGGGCATTTCTGCAAACCTTATGTCATTGGGTGGCATTGCCGTAGCCATTGGTATGCTAGTTGATGGTTCAGTCGTGATGGTTGAAAACATGTTTAAGCATTTAAATAGACCAGACTCTACCCATTTAAAAACTGTAAAAGAAAGAGTGCCTAGTGCTGATACTGATCCACATGATGTAGAACAAGATGAGCATGGTATTAAGTTACGTCTTCAAAATGCGGGTAAAGAAGTGGCTCGTCCCGTATTTTTTGCAGCTTCTATTATTTTAGTCGTATTTACGCCTTTATTTAGCTTTGAAGGTGTTGAGGCAAAGTTATTTCAACCTATGGCAATAAGCATCATTTTAGCTGTTATATCTGCTATTGTGGTTGCGTTGTTTGTTGTACCCGCTTTAGCTACTTATTTATTTAAGTCAGGTGTAAAAGAGAGGGAAAGCTTTGTTCTTAGGCCATTAGACAAACTCTACAGAAAAGGGCTTACATTCGCACTAAAACGCACCAAATTAGTCATTTCAGCCGCACTTATATTAGTTTTCTCTGCCTTTGCATTAGTTCCATTAATTGGTACTGAATTTGTACCTGAGTTAGAAGAAGGGACGATAAACTTAAGAGCAACGCTTGCACCTTCTTCCAGTTTAGATACCGCGCTCACTGTGGCACCAATTCTAGAAGAAAAACTAATGGCTTTCCCTGAAGTAACCTATGCATTAAGCCGAATTGGTCGAGCAGAAATAGGTGGAGACCCAGAGCCTGTGAATAACATCGAAATTTACATAGGGTTGAAGCCTGTTTCTGAGTGGACCAGTGCATCTAATCGATATGAACTTCAAGGAAAAATGGAGAGATCTTTAGAAGAATTCCCTGGGTTGCTACTCAACTTTTCTCAACCTATTGCGACTCGTGTCGATGAGCTACTATCTGGTGTTAAGGCTCAGTTGGCGATAAAGTTGTTTGGGCCTGAACTTGAGGTACTGGCGGCTAAAGGTCAAGAAATAGAAACAGCAATTAAAAACATTGAAGGTGCAAGGGATGTTGCATTGGAGCAAATTGCTGGTGAAGCGCAATTGGTGATAAGTCCTAACAGGCAAGAACTATCACGCTTTGGATTGTCTGTGAGTGACATAATGGAGGTTGTGCGTGATGGTATTGGTGGTGTTGAAGCCGGACAAATAATCAATGGTAATGAACGTTATGATATTTACGTTCGCATAGAGGAAGAGTACCGAAGTAACAAAGAAGCTATTGCTGATATTCGGCTTCAATCACCTACTGGTGCTTGGGTGCGGCTGGGTGACGTAGCCTCAGTCTCATTTGAGTCAGGCCCACCACAAGTTAGACGCGATGATGTACAACGAAGAGTCGTTATCCAAGCAAATGTACAAAATCGAGATATGGGAAGCGTGGTTGCCGATATCAGAACGGTAATTGCTGAAAAGGTTGACTTACCTTCAGGTTATTCTGTTTCGATTGGCGGCCAGTTCGAAAGTCAAAAACGTGCTCAAAATAGGTTAGCTATAGTTGTACCTTTATCGTTAGCACTAATCGCACTACTACTTTACTTTGCCTTTGGTTCTGTTGGTCAAGCTATGCTGATATTGGTCAACGTGCCGCTTGCTGTAATTGGCGGAGTTTTCTCCTTATATTTATCTGGACAATACTTGTCTGTACCAAGCTCCGTTGGCTTTATTACCTTATTTGGTGTAGCGGTATTGAATGGGGTCGTTATGGTAGAAAGTATCAACCAACGTATTAAAGACGGTCTAGAAGCATCTAAAGCCGTTTTTGAAGGCGCTACTTCAAGA
>NZ_NTLW01000272.1:0-18801 GCF_002632075.1 Pseudoalteromonas sp. ESRF-bin5
AGGCCCATGCCACGTTTAGCAAATGCTTCTAAAATTAGTGTGTAGTCTGCGGGGTCAACAGCATAGGCAGCAGCCAATATTGCGTCGCGAGCTTCAGTATATAGTGGAGCTACTGGTGTTAATTTGTAACCCGCTACAAGGTAATCTGCCATACGACTTTGTGCATCTTCAAAACCATGTGCATTTATTAACGCTACATAACTTTCCCATAGCATAGTTGCCCATATTTCACCTGCAGCATGCGGCGAAGCTACGTTAGTTGGAGAAATACCTACATCTTCACCTGCTGCCTCTGTAATATGACGGAATGAAAGAGGGTTAACATCTGTATTTGTAGAATATGGTACACGACGAATACCGTAGTAGAAGTCCTCTACGAATGTGCCACTCCCGTAAGCTTTTTGGAACTTGTCGTTACCTGTAATATTAATATCATCAGCTTTTGCAATAAACATTAATGAATGGAAATCACCCCATCCTTCACCCATTGCACGTCCTTGGAAGTTAATTAACCCCGATGAATTACCAACCAAGCGGTTACTGATATAATGACCCCATTCGTGTGCAATAATACCGTTATCAAAGGTGCCGTCTTTCAATGTTGCCTTATTAAACATATCAACAGTAACAATATCACCTGCAGCAATTAAGTCATAGATAGCTTTTCCATCAGCAAAATTTAAGCCCAGATTAGGAATAGATACAGCATCGTCTGCCCCACCCATTGGGGCTGGCTCATCTGTATCGGGGTTATTATTTACAACAATTGCACCGATTGCACCTGCATCTTGCGCATTAAGTACTTTTTGAGTAAACGCGCATGAACCACGGTCAATAATTGCAATTTTACCAGCGAGATCTACTGCATTTACAGCAGGCTCACATCCGTCGTTGATACTTTCAGAGTCTGTAGCATTACCATCGTCGATACGAACAACTTCACCTTCGATATCACTAAATTGATTCTGACCAAAACTTGATGGTTGTGTTGAGTTTAATAGCCCTACACTTGCATTTGATGTAACTGTTACACCAAAATCTACGCCTACCATTGCATCTTTACTGTCGTATAGGTACATCTGCATACGTGGGCTAGCGCCATCAGCTGGGGTAGACATATTTGCATTATTACGACCAGAGTTATCTTGCGCTTGAGCTTCTATTGGATCGCCCTCAATCCCACCACGTTCGTAGTTAGATAACTGAGCAACATTTGACGTTTCATCAAAGCCATGATCATAAAAGAAATCATGCAGAAAGTTATTCATGTAAAATAAGTTTACAATAGCAGCTTTTCGATTTTCATAACTGTTTGCTACTTGGTCAACCTGATATGGATAATCGAAAGTAAAATCTGCAGTTGTTTCAGCAGTAAAATCCCCCTCACTAAAATCTTGCGGCGCTACAACATCGGCATAAGCAAATACATTATTGCCCGATGTTGTCGTTGCATCGTCAGCTAACCATGGATCCATAGTACTTATTTTGTTGTAGTAAGATAAAGAAACCATTGGCGCATCTAAAATCTCTGTTTCATCTATCTGCTCTGGTCCATCGGCAGGGATTACATCACCATGAGGACTTTCCATTGGGTAGCCGTCTTGATTAGCGTAAACGCGATAGTTGAAATCTGTTGCATGTGATTTTAAATTTTTCTTAAAGTAAACTTTATTATTTTGCGAGCCGATTACGTAGCTGTAATAATCACTTTCTAGCGAGTTAGCATCAGCAACTTCTATTTCTATATAATAAGCAGACTCTAATTCGCCAGCAACTTCGAAAAATACTTTTTTAGCTCGAGGCTCACCGATGATGACTTTTGAATCATCTGCAGATGTTGCTTTGTATTTAGCATACCCACTCTGTTCACCAATTTTTGTAAGTGACACATTAATTCCTGCCAACTCTCTAAAAACAGCCTGAATACTTTGCTCTGCAGTTAAAAAGTTATTCAATACTGCAAATGAACCATCAACAGAAGCTGTGTCGGCAAAGTAACCAGAGCCAGCAACTAGGTTAAACTCTTTATCCATTACTAAATTGTATTCGCGGTTAAATACTTCAATACCATGTACTTGCTGTCTATACTTTGCAGTAATAGAGCCACGCTTTTGCTGATGTAAATCAGCTAATACAGCTGAAGCTACTGTACTTTTTTGGCTACTTACACCCGTTAATGACTCTAGATAAAAGTCAGCTGCATATTTATTTCGCATAGCAGGCTCAATCAGAGCCATATCCGGTTTAGCTTGGCCAATAGCTTGCCATAAAAATGTGGCTTTACCCATTTGAGCATCAAAAATGGAATTATGGCCTGAAACTGTAGTTCGTGCTGCTAAAGCGCGTTGCTGAACCGCAGCTGGAACCATTGTTTGTGATTTAGATTGTGCGGTAACATCGAAATACTGCGCTGATTCAGCTGCGGTTAGTTGGCCTGCTGATAATGTAGCTGCAACTATTGCGGCCACAGTAGAAACTTTGAAATTAGACATAAAACACCTTGTTTATATTTTGTAATTTTTATTTGATTTTTGTATTTTAAATGAAATACATGTAAACAGTAGCAACATAATCTATAAATACAAAGCACAGACCAATCTAATTTTCAAATTAAGGTAAAGAAATGCAAACAAAAAATATTTTTTCATCTATGACAATTATTACAACTCTCATATTGATAGGGTGTACAAATGATAATCAACCTAAAGATACCCGATTGACTAGCGATGAAAACTTAGTTGATACTATTGATGAAAGAAGTGTAAAAACATATATTAAAAAAAATAGAGAGCATCAAGTTAGAAGTATTTTTTCATCAGGTGACAAATTAACTTATTCATCTCAGATTTTAAAAAAAGGTGATGTCGTATTTAACCAAACAATGGGGCAAAAGGGAGTTATAACGGGGTCAATTATTGTAACACTTCTGGGTAACTCTATCCCAATGGATTTAAGTAAAAAATTTAAACTATCAAAGCTTACTCAGAATAATTATAAATTATTAGCAGAAAAAAATAGTGATATTGAAGAATTAGTTACTTACCTGAATAGCCATGACCAAATTTCTAATGTGGAGATTTCAGTAAATTACTCACCTATAAATACGCAATTTTAGTATATGGGCTTATCTATACTAACTAGGCTCTGCCACTACGCAGCGATTACGGCCATGCTCTTTAGCATGGTAAAGCGCTTTGTCTGCACATTTATATACTTGGTCTATGTCATTGCTATGGGTTGGCCACGTTGCAATTCCGATTGAAACGGTAATAAAACCGATTGTTTCCATTTGCGTTGTTTCAACAGTGGTGCGTGATCGCTCTGCTATTTTTAGAGCGCTTTGGCTATCTTCATGAGGCAATACAAGTAAAAACTCTTCACCACCAATACGCGATACAATATCCCCTTTTCGAGAGATCTTTTTTATAATATCGGCTAATACTTTAAGTGCTTCATCTCCTTTATCGTGCCCAAAGGTATCGTTCACACGTTTAAAAAAATCGATGTCTATTTCTAAAATAGCAAAAGGTGTTTGCTTTAACATTAGCTGGCTAAGTAAACCATTTAAGCTTCTACGATTGTGGGTGTTTGTCAGCGGATCGGTTTGGGCATCGTGCTTAAGTTGCCCTATTTGTGTTTGTAAAATATTGACGCCATTAAGCATGGCCAGCTTCAATCTTTGGCTTTCAAAGTACCACGCGTTTATTCTTTTTAGCTTTTCTATGCTGTTTACTTCGTCGAGTCTGTTTGCGCTACTAGCGAGTTGCTTTAATGGGCGTGAAATAAAATACGAAAATACACCTATGAATATGAAGGTGAGCAACGCCATGGGGAGCGTTCTTGCAAATACTTCCATGATTAATGTATCTAGAGACGCAAGTGTTGCTTTGATGGGACGTTGGGCCACTACGCCCCAGTTTGAATTAATAACGGGTGAAAATCCTGCGAGCATTTTTACCCCTTTGCTGTTTACAACAACGGCTTGCCCCGCCTCCCCTGTAATAACCGCATTGATTACTTTATTATTGGCAACGCTTGTACCTATTCGCTCGCTATCTGGGTGATACAGGATTTGCTTATTAGCATCGACGACATAAAGGTGCGATCCCCCTTCGTAAAAGTGTTGCTCTAGGAGATCATTTAAAATATTTCTTTCTTTTAAATATAACGAGCCGCCCACGTAGCCTAAATAATTCCCTTCTTCGTTAAATAAGGGATGCGATATAAATATAATTAAATTATTGGCTGCTGACATGTACGGCATACTAATAAGTGGCTTTTTTTCTTTTAAAGCCTGTGTTGCGCCGGGAGAGGAAATTGATTTTCCTATGATTTCAGGTAAATAAGGGGATGTGGCATTTATAACCCCATTCTTACTTATAACTACTGAATTAAAGCTATTTGTTTGCAAATTTAAACGCGTTACTTCTTCTTGCAGTAATGCTGCATTATTTATGTTTTGCTCAATTTTATTTGCTGAATATGCAAGTTGTTGTTTTGCCGACTCTAAAAAGTTGTCGGTTGCTGAAGCTAATTTATTAGCGTAAGCGAAGTTACTTTCTAATGTATGGCTTACTAACTGCTCTTTTTGTACTTGGTACGTTGAATGAAAACTACTAATGAGCGTGGCTAAAGCCGCAGAAAAAGCCAATAGCACAATAAGAAGACGCAGATTAAGCACAGGAAATAATTTATTCAGCAAAAGTAAACAGCCCACAGTACACTGCTATTAAAGCAAGTACTTTGTTAAAAAGTATTTACAATTATACCCCGCCATTTATTAATTATCTAATATTTGAGCACATAGTGTATTTTTAATAACCAGCCAAATAACCTTTTATTATATTGTGACGTTACATTCCCCCTAATGACTAGGGTGCTCTTATTTTGCAGTTATATAAAAAAATAGATAAGCTGCTTTCACTTGTTCATTTTATTTAGCTTTGGAGTGTATTTTGCTAAATAAGTATGTTTTATCGTCAATTATTTTTATATCTGGGTGCTTAATGCCATCAATTAAAGCGGTTGCAAAACCGGCTCTCTCTCTTGAGCAAAAACTGGGGCAAAAGTTAATGCTCGATTTTCGCTATTATTGTGAACAAGGCACTGGTAAACATTGCAGAACGCCAATGACAAAGCTACCAGAGTCATTAGCGCGCGTAATCAGCGACTATAACATTGGTGGCGTTATATTATTTTCAGAAAACACACAGTCAATTGAACAAACCATTACGCTTAGCCATCAACTTCAAGTGGCTGCCAGTAAATCTTCAAGTAAACTGCCACTATTTATATCAATAGACCAAGAGGGCGGAAGAGTTGCGCGTTTGCCGCGTGATATTGCAACGTCATTCACGGGCAATATGTCTATTGGTGCAACCTATAAACAGCATGGCGTTGACTTTGCTACTAAATCAGCAACGGTTATTGCCAGTGAACTAACAGCCCTGGGGATCAATGTAAATTATGCACCCACCGTTGATGTGAATATGAACCCAGATAACCCCGTTATAAATGTACGCTCGTTTGGTGAGAACCCACAACGAGTAAGTGAACTTGGCGCAGCACAAGTGGCTGGGTTTGAGAGCAATGGCATAATTACATCGCTCAAACATTTTCCGGGACATGGCGATACTCACGTTGATAGCCACACAGGACTCCCTAACGTTGCCCACTCAAAAAGCACTATTTACGAACAAGATTTAGCCCCTTTTAAACACATTATTGCTAAGCAAAATCCCGGTATGATCATGACAGCGCACATACAATATCCTGCGCTTGATAGCTCCACCTTTGTCTCTGTAGAAGGCAAAACAATGATTAAACCCGCCACTATGTCGCGCACTATTATTACCGACATTTTAAGAGGTGAGCTTAACTATAAAGGCGTAGTGGTTACCGACGCACTTGATATGGCAGGTATTAGTCAGTTTTTCACACCCATTCAAGCTGTTATAAATACATTTTTAGCCGGTGTTGATATTGCGCTAATGCCTATAGAAATAAGAACGCCCGATGATATAAAAAAGCTCGATGAGCTTATTAAGTCGTTAGTTCATGCTGTCGAGTCAAATCAGTTAGATGAGCAAGAAATAACACAATCGGTTGCGCGTATTATTTCGCTTAAAAATGCATTTGAGTTATCCACTGAGTTTGACCCTATTAATGCAGTAGTTAATGCAAAAAGTTTATTAGGCAATAAAGAACACAGAAAAATAGAGGCCGAGCTTGCTTTAGCAGCAATAACACAGGTAAAAAACACAGAAAACACATTGCCACTAAATTTAAATGATGGCCAACATATACATATTATTATGCCCGACACCCGTAAATGTATGGCTATGCAGCAAGCAATTGAATCTGCAAGTTCATCATCTATTACGTTCAGCTGCAGCAGCTTACAAGGGTTTGACCCCGCACAAGCAACCCAGAGCATTAAAACAGCTGATATTGTTATAGCGGGTAATGCCACGCCCAATCAAAGCGCGGTTGAAATTGGTGGCATGGATGATTTAAAAGATGACCCTAATTTTGCGCTTAATACGCGCGAACAGCCACAAGCGCTTGAGTCACTGCTTGCCATGGCTAACAAATTTAATAAGCGTACTGTATTTATAAGTTTGAGGGCTCCTTACGACATTGCTAAATTTGGCGACTATGCCAACAGTGTACTGGCCTCTTATGCTTACAATATTGATGTAGACAAGCTCGAGCGTGTTTCAGGCCCTGCCTTTACCGCGCTCGCTAAAGTATTAGTAGGCCAAGCCACTGCCAATGGCACCTTGCCTGTTACAATTAAACCGCAAAAAGGCAATTAACATGAAACTAAATTGTGATTTGGGCGAAAGCTTTGGTTCATGGAAAATGGGGCTAGATGATCAAGTTATGCCACATATTAATATGGCGAACATTGCTTGTGGTTTTCACGGCGGTGACCCTGATATAATAGCAACAACATTAACGTTAGCTAAAAAAAACAACGTAACGGTAGGCGCGCATCCCAGTTACCCTGATCTTCAAGGATTTGGACGACGCTCTATGGCGTTAACAACAAGCGAACTAACTAATTGTATTCAGTATCAGATAGCAGCGCTTGAAGGCATGGCAAAAATACAGGGGCTTACGTTAAGCTATGTAAAACCACATGGTGCACTTTATAACGATATGATGGCTAACAACGACGTGTTAGCAACCATTATATCTGCTGTCGCGAGCTACCCTAGCAAACTAAAGCTGATGATTTTAGCGACTAACCAAGCAGATAAACACATCCAGTTAGCTAAACAGTTTAATGTAGAACTAGTACTCGAAGCATTTGCAGATAGGCAATACACTGATGAGGGCTTTTTGGTCTCTCGCAAACTTGATGGCAGCGTGCATGATAAACCCGCCATACTTGCACAGGTCAAACAGCTCTTACAAACAGGCAGTGTAACCACACGCTCAGGTAAGCAACTAATGCTTAATGCTCATAGCTTATGTGTGCATGGAGACAATAATGATGCAATTGAACTCATTAAAGAAATAAAAGCACTGTGTGACTGACCTTTAGTAATATACGAAAGCTGTAAACCCCCTTTACAGCTTTTTACCCCAACTTGTTAAATACAACCATAGAGTTAAATATGAGCTTCATCGCATTGCACTGTTAATTTAATAATCCCTCACTTATAACTGTACATAAGTTAACAAAAGGGATTAATAATGAAACAACTTTTAGCACTTAGTTTTATATTAAGCGCAAGCCATTTGGCTAGCGCAAACGACAATACACACACATTGCAACTTCAAGATGTATTTGATTTAGAATATGCAAATCAAATAGATATTACTGACGACGGAAAAACCGTTTACTTTGTGCGAAACCGCATGGATATAAAAACAGACCGAAAAGTGGGAAACATTTGGTCTGTTGATTACAAAACCAAACAAATGCAGCCGCTGACTTCAGGCGTTCACATGGATTACTCGCCAGTACTTTCTCCAGATGGGCAACGCCTTGCTTTTATATCTACCCGCGATGGCAGCAGCCAAATTTATATGAAGTGGCTTAAAACCGGTGCCATTGCCAAAATAAGTAATTTAACCAGTAGCCCTCGCGCTATTAGTTGGAGCCCCGATTCAAGCCAGCTTGTATTCAGCATGTTTGTACCAAGTAAAAACACGCCACCGGTTAATTTGCCAGGAAAGCCGAAAGGCGCAACGTGGGCAGAGCCAGCTAAATTTATTGATGACGTATACTATCGAGCCGATGGTGGTGGATACTCGCAAAAAGGCTTTAATCAATTATTTACACTTGATGCTAACGGCGGAAATGCTAAGCAGCTTACTAGCGATGAATTTGATAACGCAGGTGATGTTAGCTTTAGCAAAGATGGCAGCTTACTTTACTACTCAGCGAATAGGCATAAAAATGGTGAACTCAAGCCTACAAACAGCGAAGTATATAAGTTAAATCTTAATACATTAGCCATTGAAGCTGTAACAAATAGAAATGGCCCAGATCAACAACCCAAAGTCTCTCCTGATGGTCGTTACCTTGCGTATACAGGATATGACGATAAACTCACTAACTACGAAAATACTCAACTTTACATTCGTGATTTAAAAACGGGTAACACCAAAAGCTTAACAGCCAACTTTGATAGAAGTGTTGGGCAAATAAAATGGGCTGCAAACTCTAAAGGGGTTTACTTTAGCTATGCCAATGAAGGGCAAACTACCCTTGCTTATCAACCTCGAAGTGGCAAGCGTAAAGTGATCACCGAACAAATTGGCAGTGTAGCATTTGGACGACCATACTCAGGCGGAGATTTTGATGTAAGCAGCAACGGCGATATCGCGTTTACACTTGCTGACACTCAACGCCCTGCGGATGTAGCGAGCATTGAACGCGGTAAAACTCAGCGCTTAACCACGCTTAATAGCGATGCGCTAGATGATAAACAACTGGCAAAAGTGGAAGAGATTTGGCTTAAATCAAGCCACGACCAATTACCTATTCAAGGATGGATTGCTTACCCGCCAGGGTTTGATAAATCTAAAAAGTATCCTCTAGTGCTCGAAATTCACGGCGGGCCGGTCGCTAATTATGGCCCTCACTTTAGTGCCGAAGTTCAGCTTTTTGCAGCAAAAGGTAATGTGGTGTTATACATGAACCCGCGCGGAAGTGATTCGTATGGGAAAGAGTTTGCACAAACCATTCATCATAATTACCCAAGTAATGACTTTGATGACTTAATGACTGGGGTTGATGCGCTTATTGAAAAAGGGTTTATTGATGAATCTAAACTATTTGTTACCGGTGGCTCTGGCGGAGGTGTACTAACAGCATGGATTGTTGGACATACAGGTCGATTTGCTGCAGCTGTTGTTGCTAAACCTGTTATAAATTGGATCAGCTTTGTACTAACTGCCGACTTTTATCCATTTTTTGCTGATTACTGGTTCCCAGGCAAACCATGGGATCACATAGCGCATTACATGAAACGTTCGCCAATTAGCTATGTAGGTAATGTTACTACACCCACAATGCTGCTTACAGGTGAAGCAGACTACCGCACACCTATTTCTGAAACAGAGCAATACTACCAAGCACTAAAATTACAAGGTGTTGACACCGCGATGGTTCGCATACCAGATGCATCGCATGGTATTACAGCTCGCCCTTCTAATTTAATGACTAAAGTTGCTTACATTCAATGGTGGTTTGATAAGCACAGTAAATAGCATTACATTAATTAAATTACTAAAAGCCACTTTTTAAAAGTGGCTTTTACGTATGTGCAAAGTGTAAACCCCCTTTACACTTTTAGGGCATATTAAATATCGGACTTAGCCTATTTCTCAGTTAGTAAAATTTCGGTTTATAGCTTTTTTATAGTTTGAGTTAGTAAAAAATCGGTTTGAGTCACTGTTTATAGCCTTTCAGTTGGTAAAATTTTGTTTTGTGAAAGGTATACGTTAGTAAAAAATCGGTTTATAAATCGAATTTAAACACCAAAAAAAACAAAAAATAACGTTTTTGATTACTTTAACAGCTCTTTAAGGCCCCTTTACAGCAAAAAAGCACTTACAAAACGCTTTTATTAAAGGGTTAGTTAAACTCTGATCTACAAATTCGGTTAGCTAGTTAAAACGTGATCCGCATATCTATAGTTGGTTAAAACCTGATCTCAACTAACTAAGTAACCTAATGTAAGTTTTATTTCTCATACACTATCCGCTTTTAACACTAATAAAGGCTTTACTATTAGTGAGTGCAGTAAAAATATTTATGACACATAAAAAAAGGGCCTTACGGCCCTTGAGTAACACTATCTAGAAATTTTTAGAACTGATTCATGGTGTTATCTTCACCACCGGCTTTTAACGCGTTATCACCTGAGAAGTACTCTTTGTGTGTATCACCAATGTTAGAACCTGCTAGGTCTTGGTGTTTAACAGATGCTTGTTCACGGCGAATTTCTTGGCGTTGTACATCACGTACATAAGCAAGCATACCTAAGTCACCAAAGTAACCTTCTGATAAAATATCTGTGCTAAGTGCTGCAGTATGGTAAGTAGGCAGCGTAATTAAGTGGTGGAAGATACCCGCTTCACGTGCACCATCACGTTGGAAATTTTGTACCAATACATCTGCTGCGGCAGCAAGCTCTGTTGCATCCATTTCTGGTGCCATTAGGCCTTTGTTATCACCAAGGCTTGGGTAAGCGCTCAAATCGCGACCCGCTTCTTGCCACTCTTGGTACACTTGCTCACGGAACTTAAGCGTCCAGTTAAACGAAGGTGAGTTGTTGTACACTAGTTTAGCATTTGGTACTTGCTCTTTAACACGGTTTACAAGCTCAGCAATTTGTTTTACGTGTGGCTTTTCTGTTTCAATCCACAATAAATCAGCGCCAGATTGTAGGCTAGTTACACAGTCAAGTACTACGCGGTCTTTCTCTGTTCCTTCACGGAACTGGTATAGGCCATTTTCAAGGCGAGTAGGTTTACACAGCTCACCGTTGATTTTCATTGCCGTATCACCTTCGTTTAAGTCCTCTACGCCATTAATAGGTGTAGTCTCTAAAAAGGCATTGTACTGACTTGCTAAATCACCTGGAGTTTGTGATACCGGCACTTTTTGAGTCAAGCTTGCACCTAACGAATCAGTGCGCGCAACAATAATACCGTTGTCGATACCTAGCTCTAAAAATGCATAGCGAACCGCATTAATTTTTGCTAAAAAGTCTTCGTGAGGCACGGTTACTTTACCCGCCTGGTGACCACATTGTTTGGCATCAGATACTTGGTTTTCGATTTGAATAGCACATGCACCTGCTTCAATCATTTTTTTAGCAAGTAGGTAAGTTGCCTCTTCGTTACCAAAACCTGCATCAATATCAGCAATAATTGGCACAACATGTGTTTCAAAGTTGTCAATTTTATCAAGCACAGCTTGAACGTCGCCGCCATTCGCTTTTGCTTCATCTAGGTCATTAAATAAGTGGTCAAGCTCACGGGCATCGGCTTGCTTTAAGAATGTATAAATTTCTTCAATAAGCGCTGGAACAGATGTTTTTTCGTGCATACTTTGGTCAGGTAACGGACCAAACGCAGAGCGAAGTGCAGCAACCATCCAACCACTTAAGTAAACATAACTACGTTTAGTTGTTTTTTGGTGGCGTTTAATAGCCATCATCATTTGCTGGGCAGTAAATCCATGCCAACACCCTAAAGACTGTGTGTACTGGCTTGTATCTTTATCGTAAGCGGCCATATCTTCACGCATTACGTCAGCTGTGTATTGTGCAATTTCTATCCCAGTACGAAAGCGATTTTGTAAACGCATGCGAGTTGCATACTCTGGGTTAATTGCCTGCCATGCATTACCTTGAGATTGGCATAAAGTAGAAAGAGTGTCGGTTTCGCGTTGATATGTTGTCATAATAAAGTCCTTCGAACGGGTATATAAATAATTTAATGTTGTGAGAGTGGCGACGTTGCTAGTGCTCCGTAGCGCTTAATTCAACATTAGGCTTATTTTTTAGATTTAGTAAATTTATAGTTTTTATTACGACTATATTTTTTGTGAATATCAAAAACACACTCAACATGGCTTTTTTACGTTATTGTTGCTCAAACGCACAAATACTATGGCGACCGTTTAAGGAAGGCAATTATGACCCACACTCTCACACATTCAGGACTCAGCGTAGATTTAGAGCTTGCTGACTTTGTTAAAACTAAACTATTACCTGGTACACACTTATCAGAACAACAATTTTGGCAAAGCTTTGCAAAGATTGTTCAAACGCTCACGCCAATAAATAAAGCGTTGCTGGCTAAGCGAGAACAGCTGCAACAGCAAATTGATCAGTACCACATTGCAAATAAAACGTGGGATAGCAAGCAATACCAACGTTTTTTAAGTGACATTGGCTACCTAGTGCCAGAGCCTGCAAATTTTAAAATTGAAACACAACAGGTTGAGCCCGAAATAGCGGTTACAGCAGGCCCACAGTTAGTTGTTCCAGTAAGTAACGCACGCTTTGCACTTAATGCAGCTAACGCACGTTGGGGCTCGTTATACGACGCCTTATATGGCACAGATGTGTTAAGTGAAGATGACGGGGCAGAAAAAGGCACTACCTATAATCCGGTTCGTGGCTTTAAAGTAATGGCATACGCACGCCAGTTTTTAGACAAAGCACTGCCACTTGAAAACGGCTCACATATTGAAAGCACCAATTATTCTGTTGTAAACGGCGCATTAGTTATTACGCTGCGTGACAGCTCTCAAACCACTTTAGCTGACCCATCTCAGTTAATTGGCTACCAAGGCGAAGCCCAAAACCCAAGCGTTGTATTGCTTAAAAACAATGGCTTACATATAGAATTACAGATAGATCACCACCATATTATTGGCCAAGCTGATAAAGCGGGTTTAAAAGATGTGGTACTTGAAGCAGCCCTAACTACTATTATGGATTGTGAAGATTCTGTAGCCGCCGTAGATGCACAAGATAAAGTGCAAGTTTACAAAAACTGGCTTGGTTTAATGCAAGGTAACTTAGTCGAATCCTTTAAAAAAGGCGACAAAGTTGTAGAACGTACGTTGCAAAGCGACAAAACGTATACTTCTATTGATGGCGGTACCATAACGCTTAAAGGCCGAAGCATGATGTTTGTAAGAAACGTGGGCCACTTAATGACAAATCCAGCTATTACAGACGTTTATGGCGAGCCTGTTTTTGAAGGTATAATGGATGCAATGTTTACTGCCACAGCCGCCCTGCACGACTTAAATAAAAATTCTGGCGTAAAAAACAGCAGCGCGCAGAGCATTAATATTGTAAAACCTAAAATGCATGGGCCAGAAGAAGTTGCTTTTACAAGCACACTATTTACCCATGTAGAAGAAGCCTTAAACTTACCTAAAAACACCTTAAAAATGGGTATTATGGATGAAGAACGCCGTACATCTGTAAACTTAAAAGCATGTATAAATGAAGCAAAACAACGTGTTGTATTTATTAACACCGGCTTTTTGGACCGTACAGGCGATGAAATTCACACCTCAATGCAAGCAGGTGTTGCGCTCCCTAAAGCTGAAATAAAACAACAGCCTTGGATAAGTGCTTACGAAGATCGCAACGTAGATATTGGCCTTGCCTGTGGATTAAGCCAAAAAGCTCAAATAGGCAAAGGCATGTGGCCTATGCCTGACAAAATGGCGCTGATGATGGAGCAAAAGTTAGCACACCCTAAATCGGGCGCTAATACAGCTTGGGTGCCCTCTCCTACGGCCGCAACGCTGCATGCTATGCACTACCATGATGTTAATGTTTTTACTGAGCAACACGCAATCGCTGAGCGTACAATAGCGAGCCTTGACGACTTACTTACTCCGCCACTCATGCAAGATACGTCAACACTCTCTAAAGAAGACATACAAAGCGAACTTGAAAACAATGCACAGGGTATTTTGGGTTATGTAGTGCGTTGGATAGACCAAGGTGTAGGCTGCTCTAAAGTACCCGATATTAACCATATAGGGCTAATGGAAGACAGAGCAACACTTAGAATATCTAGTCAACATATGGCTAACTGGTTATTGCATGGCATATGTACACAAGAGCAAATTACATCCACAATGGCAAAAATGGCCAAGGTAGTAGACGGCCAAAACGAACACGATAAAGCCTATACCCCAATGGCAAGCAGCCCTGAAACACTAAAAAATAGTATTGCGTTTCAAGCAGCCCTCGCCTTAGTACTTGAAGGAACAACACAACCTAGTGGCTATACTGAACCGTTATTACATAGCTACCGTATACAGTATAAGTTACAGCAAAGTTAATACACTCCAAATGTTTAACGCTGTATCTTAATTGTTTATTTCGTGTCAAAACCAGCTTTAGGGCTGGTTTTTTATTTTCTAAATCAACAAATAAGCACACCAATATTTTTAAAAATGTGTTTAAACACACTTAAAACAACTCATTTTAAAGTAGAAACACATAAATCAATAACCTCTATGAATACCTAACATTTCTGTAAATACAAAAAAGCGTGTTTTGTATACACAAAACACGCTTTTTAATTTGTATTTGCTATAAAAAACGACGTTAAGATTATTTTTTTATAATTGCATTGTGATACACATTTTGTACGTCATCACAGTCTTCAAGCATATTTATAAATTTATCGAAGTTAGCAATAACCTCTTCATCATCAATTTCAATATTAACTTGAGGGATAAAAGTAATTTCGTCTACCTCAAAGTTAATACCTTCAAATGCGTCTTCAAGAGCTGTTTTAGCCTTAAAGTATTCTGTAGGCGGTGCAAAGACCGAAATTTTTCCATCTTCAGCTTCTACGTCAGCAACGTCAACGTCGGCCATCATTAGCGCTTCTAAAACAACTTCATCGTCATCGCCTGCAAAGCCTAATACTGCATAATGATCAAACATATGGGCTACACAACCAGGCGTCCCTATTTTTGAATCAGTTTTAGTAAACGGTAAGCGCACATCTTTAATGGTTCTGTTGGGGTTATCAGTTAAGCAGTCAACAATCACCATACAATTACCCGGCCCATAGCCTTCGTAGCGAGCAACCGAGTAATCCTCCCCTGCTCCACCGGCGGCTTTCTCTATTGCTTTTTCGATAACGTGCGCAGGAACTTGGTCTTTTTTAGCTTTTTCGATTAGACGACGCAAAGTTTGATTTACTTCAGGATCGGGTTCACCATTTTTAGCAGCAACGTAAATCTCTTTACCGTACTTTGAGTTTACTTTTGTTTTTGCATTAGCTGTTTTGATCATAGAACTTTGACGAACTACAAATGCTCTACCCATTTTGTGCCTCTAATAAATACATTACATTTTTTATTATTTTACCAATTCAAAACGTATTGGGCTAGTAAACCTTGGTGAATGAGCGTCCATATTGTGAGAGGTAAATTTACTAAAGCTAATAAAGCATCAATTTAACATAACTCGACTTTTTTGGAGTAGCTTTCAACTAAAGCAACCAAATCGTAAAAATCATGCAACACATAATCAGCTTGATCAGCATAAGGAGGCGTTTCATTGGGGGCATATAAGCAGGCACGCATATTAGCATTGTGTGCAGCTTGAATATCGTATAAGTAATCGCCTACGTACAGTAGGTTATCTGCGCTAATATTCCAAAGCGTAGCAATAGCATTTAATGCACTTGGATCGGGTTTTGCTGGTGCATCACTTCGTGTAAGTACTGTACTGATAGGAAGCGGGTTATTTTTTAATTTAAGTGCAGCGGCTTTGTCAAAATTACGCGTCACTATTGCCATAGGAATATTTCGTTCATTTAATAGTGCAATAGCTTCACTTACACCTGGCAACAACGTGGCATGTTGCGCATCTAATAATTCGTGCTGGTGAACAATGTTCATTGCCTCTTCGCGCATATAGGGAGAAGGAAGTTGCGCAATAAAGTCGAGTAAATCTTCGTTATCGGGACAGCCAATTTGGGCTTTAATAAGTGAAAAGTCGAGTTCTGACGATACCAAAGTACCATCTAAATCAAATATAACACCATGGATAGCCTCTACCTGAGTCGTCATACCAATCCTTGTTTGTGAAAATAATTAGTTGAGCTTTTTTCAAACATAAAAATACTCTGAGCTTACACCCTTAAATGGGAACAATTAATACTAATTATATTTAAATTAATAGTGCGAGGTGGTCAGTAACTTCACTGCAACTACCAATGAACAAAAGCTTAGCAGCTAGTTGTATGTTGCGCAAAACAAGGTAAATATAAACAACCCAATTTTTTACGTAACTTGGTATTTTACCGATCAATTATGAACGCACGTTAAATAGTGTAATAAAATACGCACTTAAATAAGCGCGTATTTTATATTAACAATGAGTTAGTTAGCCTCAAAGCGAGCTTCAAGCCAGGTATCATCCTGAGCAAAGTTTAGGGTTTTAACTTTACCTTTGCCTTCAACGTTCACCATATTAACTTGTGATGGCCATAAATCACGCAGCGCACCATTGCTCATTTTTATCCCTTGAATTCCCTCTGGGATAGGCGCTTCTTGATAAACCCAAAAAAACTTACCATCAACCTGAGCGCCAACAAAGTTAAGCGGCACAACGTCACCATTTAATGTTTGCAAAGCCACATGTGACTCAACATATTTGGCAAAGCGTTGTTGATCAGTTTTATTGCTAATTATATCAATTTTACCTTTAAATAAGCTGCTAACGGCATGCTCAGTATCGTGTAAGTAAAACCGATGCATAAGCTCAACATTATGCGTTCTTTTGTTAAAAAGCACAGTCGTTACTGATGATTTTAATTGATGCGCCATACTTGGCGCAGCAATTAAAAAGCAAACAACAATAAGCAAAAAACGCATTATTGCTGTTCCTCTACTTCATCCTTTTCGTCTTTTTTCTCATCGCTTTTAAGCTCTGTTTTGATATCTTGCATGATATCGCGACTCACTTTAGCTTTACTCTTACTCTTTTTAAATACTTCAATACGTGAAGGAATAATACGACGCGGGTAGTTATTGTTTTCTACATCAACGTCTGCAGTTTCCCAGCGTGGATCAACACTTACTGATACAAGCGGCTTATTTTTATCAGTAACTATAAGCTTTTGTACATTTTTATGATTACGACGCCAAATTTCAGCAGGAATGTAACGCTCTTCTTTAGTGCCATCTTCATACGTGAGCTCAAGTAAAATTGGCATCACCAAACCGCCTAAGTTTGAAAATTCCATCACGTAATAGTTTTGATCGTCATTTAAAGCACGGTCTAGCGTTTTACGCTCCCACGGCTCAAGCCCTTTTAAAAACTTGTTGTACGCGTTGCGCTCTTTATTCGTTACCGTGAAACGGTCATTTTCGTCATAAAAATCAGTAATATCAGGGTTTTTCTCAACCCATGTTTTTTTACCTTCTGCACGGTTACGCTCAACAAATAACGATGTTGGTTTGTCAGCTTCAATATCACGTAGGCGGCTGTAATCTATATCTGGATTTTTAGTATCTAAACGCAGTTGATACACTTTATCCAACGAGATATCTACATGGTCGGTAGTGTAAAACCAGCCGCGCCAAAACCAATCTAAATCAACACCTGACGCCTCTTCCATAGTACGGAAGAAATCAGCGGGGGTAGGGCGCTTGTATTTCCAGCGCTGTGCGTACTCTTTAAATGCAAAGTCGAATAAATCGCGGCCTAAAATCACTTCACGTAAAATATTAAGCGCGGCAGCAGGTTTAGTGTAAGCATTAGGGCCTAAGCGAAGTACGCTATCTGATTGCGTCATAATAGGCACCTGAACTTCAGATTTCATATACGATACAATATCACGAGGCTCAACACCCCAAGGAATAGTAGGATCCCATTCACGTCCAGCAACACCATCTAAAAAGCTATTTAAGCCTTCATCCATCCACGTCCACTGACGTTCATCAGAGTTAACGATCATTGGAAAGTAAATATGGCCAACTTCATGAATCACAACGCCAATCAAAAATCGTTTTTCAGACTGAGAATAGGTGCGTGTACCGTCATCTTGTAACTTAGTACGCGGACCATTAAAGGTAATCATTGGGTATTCCATACCACCTACCGGACCATTTACCGATTGTGCAGTTGGGTAAGGGTAATCAAACGAATACTTTGAATACACTTCCATTGTGTGCACAACAGATTCAGTAGAATACTTTTTCCATAAGTCACCGCCCTCTTTAGGGAAGAAAGACATGGCCATAACAAGTGGTTGAACATCACCGCCTTGTTGGTAACCTTTTGCATCCCACATAAATTTGCGTGAAGACGCCCATGCAAAATCACGCACATTGTCGGCTTTAAATCGCCATGTTTTCGTTTTGTCTGTGCCTTCTTTTTCGTTTTCGAGTGCTTCTTCTTCGGTCACGATAAACACAGGACGCTTAGCAGTTTCAGATTGCTTTAAACGTTTACGCTGCGTGCTTGTAAGTACCTTGCTTGGATTATCTAACTTACCCGTCGCCGATACAATGTGATCAGCGGGTACTGTAATTTCTACGTCGTAATCGCCAAATTCAAGCGTAAATTCACCTGAGCCTAAAAAGGCTTTATTCGTCCATGCTTCGTAATCTGTGTACGCCGCTAAACGCGGGAACCACTGGGCAAGTAAAAATATATCGTTGCCATCTTTTTCAAAATGCTCATATCCTGAGCGTGCGCCAACAGCATCTTCTTCAACAATATTGAACGCAAAGTCCATGCTGAACTCAACTTCTTTACCTGGCTTTAA
>NZ_NTLW01000303.1:0-12244 GCF_002632075.1 Pseudoalteromonas sp. ESRF-bin5
TTAAACGCCAAGCTTAAGTTTGGCCCAGATATCATTAACCACTGTATGGAATGTGGCCCAGGCGCATAACTTACAAAAAATAAACACTTGCTATCAAAAAGCCAAAACGTCTGTTTTGGCTTTTTTATTTATATAATTTTTAAGCACTGGTATCTCAAAAAATAGTTTAGCTGTTACACTTAATACGTAACTTAATTAAAAAGATGGAATAGCTATGCCCAATAATAAATTTAGACTAGTCACTCGTAGCGATTTTGATGGCCTTGTATGTGCTGTACTACTAAAAGATTTAGATCTAATTGATGACATTTTGTTTGTACACCCAAAAGACATGCAAGATGGAAAAATAGACATCACCGCTAACGATATTACCACTAACCTTCCCTACGTAGCGGGTTGTCACATAGCATTTGACCACCACTTAAGTGAAACCGTTCGAAACGCAAGCGACATTAAAAATCACATAATTGACCCTAAAGCGCCTTCAGCTGCGCGAGTCGTTTACGACTACTACGGCGGCGCCGAAAAATTTCCTAATATTTCAGTAGATATGATGGACGCTGTAGATAAAGGCGACGCAGCTCAGTTTTCTAAAGATGAAATACTCAATCCAACCGACTGGGTGTTAATGAACTTTATAATGGATGCCCGCACAGGCCTAGGCCGCTTTCGCGAATTCAAAATTTCAAACTACCAGTTAATGATGAAGCTCATTGATGCATGTAAAGATCAAAGCATCGACGACATTTTGCAAATGGAAGATGTTGCAGAGCGAGTTGCGCTTTATAATGAGCACAACGAAAAAGCAAAAGCACAAATAACACAGTGTGCAACAGTGCATAAAAACCTAGTGGTACTAGATCTAACTCAAGAAGAAACCATTTACGCCACTAACCGTTTTGTAATTTACGCCATGTACCCCGACTGCAATATTTCAATTCATAAAATGTGGGGGCTTAAAAAGCAAAATGTAGTGTATGCAATTGGTAAGTCAATTACTAACCGTAGCTCAAACACAAACGTAGGTGAGTTATGCCTTAAATACGGCGGCGGCGGCCACTTAAATGCAGGCACCTGCCAAGTAGAGACCAGCCAAGCCGACACAGTACTCACTGAGCTGATAGATAAAATCACTAATGATGGTTAATTACTAACGATTAAATATCAAAATAAAAAAGCGAGTAAATTTTCATTTACTCGCTTTTTTATGTGTAGTTATAAATTTTTAGCTATAAAAAACTGTTTTGCTAACGCTTCAACTCAATAGTTGTTGATATCTTAGGTTTTTAAAGGCAGGTTTGAGAGAAATTGTCAGTCAAAAGTTCTGATGTCTGAAGTCAAGATTTGACCCTCGGCTCTTTCTTATGACGGTGAACTCATACTGAAAGTAAAAGGCTTGTGGTTCGCTGGTAAAGCCATAATCACAAGGCACTACTCATGGAAGGTAGAAAAAGCATAACCTAAAGCTGAAACGAGTTAGCTAAAGCTAACTATTGAGCTTTAGCACTTATCAAACACCAGATTAAGCAAAAAAATTACCTTTAGCTTATCATTGCCAGAATGGCAAAAAGGGTCTTACTTGGAGTTCTGTAAATAACTGTACTGAATAAAATAACAATCACTCTCGCTTTCATATTTAGCTTTGAGCTCTTTTGATGAGTAGAAGCCTAATTCTGTTCGATAATATTATTAATCGTCGTTTTGCTAACGAATAGCATACCGTATTCTTTGATATATTTTAATATATTGTTTACATTGGTAATTGTTGGTGAATTATTTAAGTATGCGACACCGTCGTTCTACAGTCTCGTGTACTGCTAAAATGACATAGAATAAGTAGTTAAAAATATAAGGGAATTTAGATGGCCTCTGAGCTGCTAAGAATAAAAAAAAGGAAAGAAACACGGCAAGAAATGATTTCCTTGTACGAAAAATCGGATCAGGTTCTACTGATACACTATTCTTGTGAGTCGTTTTATGACATTAAAGATGGAAGAACTCCAAGAGTTACATCTATTGCTGTTAGAAATTTAAAAACAGCTCAAACAGAAAGTTTCTCTGTTCATAAAATTGCAGAACGAAGTGATATCTCAATAAATGATATACCTGCTCGATACGATGAACTTGAAAAAAAAATGCTTGAAGAGTTTTTTGAATTCATAAAATACAGGCAGACTTTTCACTTTGTTCATTGGAATATGCGTGATGGCGCATATGGTTTTTCAGCAATTGAACATAGATTTCAAGCTCTAGGTGGCGACCCGTACAAAATACAAGACGACAAAAAAACTGACTTGGCTCGAGCACTTATATCACTATTTGGTCGCCAGTACGTGGGTCACAGTAAAGCAGGTCGATTTCTAGCTATTGTCGAATTAAACAAAATAACTGATAAAGATGCTTTGACCGGAAAGGAAGAGGCGGATGCTTTTGAGGCTGGGGAATATGTTCAATTACATCGTTCGACGTTACGGAAAATTGATTGTATGTCGAATATATTTGAAAGAACTATTGATGGTTCTTTAATCACCAATGCTTCTTGGCAAGATCAGTATGGTATTCACCCTAAAGCGCTCATTGAGTACGTGAGAGATCATTGGTTATGGTCTGTTGTTGTTATCATAGCTATAATTTCAGGCCTTGTTGGAAAAATAGCAGGTTTGTTCTAAATATATTGTCTTTACTAAATAAACATATCTGTCATTGTTTCTAGTTTTCAATTAAACATAAACCCAATGTTAGGTAATTAACATCGTCCAAGCTCAATAGATGCTTTTAGAGAATATTTAACAAGTAATGCAGTCTAGTTTAAAAAGGCTACTCAAAGTAGCCACTTATGATCAGTTCTGGAATATGGTGCAATTAAACCATAGTAAGGTAAATCAAGAAGTTAAATTAATAAAAGATGAGGCCATTGCACTCTACGCATATACACTTTGTCACCCACCATTATACAAGGAGATAAATAAGGCTCTACGGGATGGTGATACGAATAATTTTATAATTAAATTAATAGATTCAGCAATTAAAAATCTCCCAATTTACCGAGGGAAATATGTTTTTAGATGGACTTTACCTCTACTTGAAGAAAAGGAAAAATTAGATAGTTATGAAGAAGTATTTGAAAAAGCTTATTTAAGTACATTGAAATTTCCTAATGAGATTACAATGGCAGATCCTGAGTGCATTTTGTTTAAAATTGAACATTTGAATGGCCGTGATATAGCTTTATACTCTGATGATTATTCTATAGATATTCAAGAGGTTATATTGCCAAGAGGTTCAAGCTTTATCAACACTTTGACTCGATGTGATGAAATTGACTATATTATTAGGCAAGTTACATAAAACTAATGGGGTCAAATTTTGGCTTCATACATTAAGAATCTTCAATGTCTGCTCATGGCACAAAACAGCCTGAATGTAATTTGGGTACTTTAATAAAAAAGGACAGCGCTAAATTCTTAAACTTCAATTTACTCTGCTACATATGTGCTACACAAAAATTAAAGAGAAGAAGCAGAAAAGCGTAACCCATTGATTTAATTGGTAGCCCCTGCAAGAATCGAACTTGCAACTGCCCCTTAGGAGGGGGCCGTTATATCCATTTAACTAAGAGGCCACAGCGATGTGCTAGGGTTAAATTATAACGGCATCTGGTTTTTTATATCAAGTTTTAAATCAAGTGGAATTTGAGTTAATTACTTGATAAATATATATCTTCTTTGCTTAGTACGTATTGCGGTATAAACTCTCGGCTGCTGGCCACTATTTGCTTGGTGTTGACATTTATAATGCGTGTATTAATAACAATACCGTTTTGCCTGTAAATTAAGGTGCCCGCGAGTATATGACTTGCCATATGATCTTCACTCAGCTTTTTGATATTTCGTGAAAACACAAAATCACCGCGTCTGTTTACGTCTATTGTGCTGGTGGTTTTAAAATCAACCACACTGTAACCAAACTTTTGTAATTGATGGATTAATGTTTCGGATATTTGGTTACCTAACTGGTTACTTTTATTGAGTGACGAGTCAAAATTTACCAATGTACTAACAGCAATATTAACCTGTGTATCGGATTCTGTGTCGTACTCTAGCGTGTCAACTAAGTCTAAAGCCACTTGCTCTACGTAATTAACGAGGGTTTTATGATGCTTTACTGGCTTAAAGGGTTTTGACGCATCGTAATCATTGTTTGGTTGCACAGTTTGGTTGTGTGTTTGAGTATCGTAACTGCCATTTAATACATAGCTGGTACTTGCTTGCGTTGTTGTGTGCGAATTTGAATCATGCTCATGGTGATGCATTAGCGAGCAACCAGATAGAGCAACGACTAACCCAGCTAGTGATAATGTCCGTAAATTGGTGTTTAGTGTAAAGCGCATACTCACCTCACTCACTCGCTTGTTTTAGCATAATACCATCGGTACGGTAATTACCATTTAACGCATCAATAACTGATTGCGGTAAAAACCCTTGCGCCGAACCAACAACCGCTTTACTTGTTAAGCCAACAATTCGTGCATTGACTAAAACTCCGCCTTGGTGACTTACTAGCGTGCCTGCCAGTACGTATTGAAAGTTTTGCTCTGGGTCTAATTCAAGATAGTCTCGGCTAAAAACAAAGTCGCCGGTTTGTGTTACACGCACATAATCGGTGGTTTTAAAATCAATGACCGGTACACCAAAATTGTGAAGCTCATGCATAAAGCTTTCAGCAATTTGATTTCCTAATAAGCTACCATTACTGTAATCGTCGTCTAAAAATACAAAACTTGATACCGCTAGTGGTGTTTTATCATTTACGTATTGTAAGTTTTCGACCATGTCTTGCATTATTCCGCGCACATAGTGGTTTATATTTTTATGCATTGGCGGCGTCGATTTTGTGTAGTTAGTTTGCTGAGCTAACCCCGACTGAAACATGTTATCGTGATTAACTGGAGCACTCACTTTGCGTTGGCTTGTTGCCAGTTGCGCTCCTTGGTTACTTTGCTCAACAGCTGGGTCGGCACTAGGGGTGTTCATAATTTGTGAACAACCAAAACCTAGTGGCAAACATAGCGTGATTAATAAGTTTCTCATTGTGTACTCCTCGTTAATATTCACTGCGATAGAGTGAGCCATCGCGCTGCTGAATTTTTTCATTTCCCCACATTACATTGATTGGGATCTCGGTACTGCCAGCAGATAAAACTTGCTTATTGCTAATGTTTACCATGCGCGCATTTACAATGTATGCATGCTGTTGACGTGTCACGGTGCCGGTGATTATAAGGTCAATATTTTGGCGCTCTCGTAACTGTTCTAAATTACGGGTCAGCGCGCTGTCGGCATTATGAGATAAGTTTAGGTTATTTGCTAAGCGATATTCGACCGTGTGATAACCCATTTGCGTCATTTTGGTTAATATGCTTTCTTGTATTTGTTGGCTTAGGCCCGACGCTTGCTGCGTCATTAGCTTAGTGTCGAGCGCATCTGCAAAGTAAAAACTACTCACACCTATGCGAGTATTGTTGCTTAATGGACCTTTTAAATGACTTAATTGCACAGTTAAGTTGTGTACATAGTCACTTACTGTATAAGGTGCCATCGCTGCTTTTGGGGCATATGTGCTTATACTTGGCTCGGGTTCAGGAATTAAACTGCACGCGGCCAAGTTAATTAATAATAAGGGTAGTAAAAGGCGCATAGTTGCCATCCTCTTGTGATCATACAAGAGACTAAGCAATTATTATGCCTAGAGGGTTGGTTGTGGTTTTTCCTGCGTATAATAGGTAACAAAACAATTAATTTTTTGCTGTTTTAATGCTTCGCAAGCGGTTGTTGCTTGTTTATTTGTTTTGTATGCGCCTAATTTTAAACGATAAAACGTATTGGTTTTTATTACTTTAGTTTCAACATTAACAGCTATGTTATTACTAAAAAACGTCGGTATTTTACGTTTTAAATTAGCCAGTGCCGTGTTTAGTTTAGTTTTACTGTTAAATGCAGCTACTTGAATAGCGAAAAATGCCTGGTCGCTTTTTAAAATACTTTCTGTTGAAGTGGTTGTTTGAGCGTTTTTTGTTCCAGCCGTATTGGTTTCGTCAATGGCTTTTAAACGAGTAGTCAGCTTTGATAGCTGCCCTTCAAGCTCAAGCAGGTCGTTAACTTTAGGCTCAACTGTTTTCCACTCATTTGCAGACTGTTTGAGCGCTTTTAAATCCTCGCTTGAAATAAGGACAGTGTTTGGTGTTGTTGAACTCGGTGGCGCTTTTTTAGATGAAGTACACCCTGTTATAACGAGCAAAACCCCAATACAAAATAAAGTGTTTATAAATTCCTTTTTAATAACCATACTTTTTACCTACCACCCTTTTAATTATGGTCAGGTATTTTATGGATAAAAAAATTTTTAGCAAGTTTCTATTTTAACTACAGCTTTACGGGTTTATCTGTGTAGTTACTCACTATGCAGTCAAGCTTATACACTTTAAATACTTCGCAGTCTGCTTTGGCATTTTTTAGATTTTGATACGAACCTAACTTAAGCCTGTAAAACGTTTTTTTGTTAATTTTTGCGGTTTCAACATTGGTCAGTATTTTTTTTCTGAATAAGGGAGCAGCTTTGGTGTTTAGCTCTTTCCACGCTTTTGCGATGTCTTTTTCTGAGTCAACCGATGCCACTTGTAGAGCAAAAATATGTCTAGGTGTATTAAGTTTAACTGTCTGCTTTTTATTTCTGTATTGATTAACGCTTTGGCTACGCGAACGAGCAGCTTGCTGATTGTGAATTGTGCGCGTGCTGTAAGAGCTATTTGTAGGCTGATTAGATTGGGCTATTGCTTTACTATTAATAATATCTATGTGATTAACAAGGTAGGTAATTTCTTTTTCTAGCTTTAAAATACGCTCTATACCCGCCCTGGCTTGCTGCCATTGCAATGCTGCATCTTTTAACTGAGCCAGCTCTAATGCAGTAATAGGTACATACTCAGGCGAATTAGTTTGTGTTTCAGGTGCTTGCACTAATTTAGCTTCAGGCGTAATAGAGCATGCTGTACCAAATAGCAGTATCAGCAGGCTTAAAAGTAATCCTGTTATTTTTTTGTTATTAGTTAACATTTATTCGCTGTCCTGAAAGCAGTGTAATCACACTTACATTTCAGTTAAACATCCTCTTTACAAAGCGTTTAACCTTACTTTAAATTTTCGAGCCACACCCTAGCCCTTTACATAAATAAGCGTATTTAATTCAATAAGCTTATGTATTTTTGACTCCTCCATGAGAACACTTTTCAATACAATTTTAATGCCACTTAAACTAAACATTACAACATAAATTACATTATGTCTGTAAAGTAATCAAAACTATTCTAATTTTTACATTAAAAAAACAAGTTATGCAAAAACCAATAAAAAAAGCGCCTAATTAGGCGCTTTTTGCTGATTAAATGTAAACGGTTATACAAGTGTTTTAATAAACGTTTTTAACTCATCGGCAAATTCGTCACGACGAAGTGCAAACTCAATGGTTGCTTTTAAATAACCAATTTTACTACCACAATCGTGGCTTCGGCCTTTCATTGCGTAAGCATCTACTTTTTCGCTTTGCATAAGCATGGCAATAGCATCGGTCAGCTGAATTTCATCGCCAGCACCTTGCGGCGTTTTTGCAAGTAGCGGCCAAATATTTTCACTTAACACGTAACGCCCAACTACTGCTAGGTTTGAAGGTGCCTCGTCAACCGGTGGTTTTTCTACCATGCTAACAATTGGTGAGCTTTCACCCTGTGCTATTTCGGTGCCACCTAAGTCCACCACACCAAACTTATCTACTTCCTGCATTGGTACAGGCTCTACCATAATTTGGCTGTGCTTAGTTTGTTCAAAGTGAGCGATCATCTCTGCAAGGTTGTCTTTTTTAAGATCGCTTTCAACGTCGTCTATAATCACATCGGGTAAAATAACGACAAACGGTTCGTTACCAATAATTGGCGCGGCGCAATTAATAGCATGGCCTAGCCCTTTTGCTTCGCCTTGGCGAACGTGAATTATTGTTACGTCTTTAGGGCATATAGCTTGCACTTCGGCAAGCAATTGCCGCTTAACACGCTTTTCAAGCGTTGCTTCTAACTCAAAGCTGGTATCAAAGTGGTTTTCGATAGAGTTTTTACTTGAGTGCGTGACAAGTACTATTTCTTTTATGCCTGCGGCAACCGCTTCGTTTACTACGTATTGTATTAAAGGTCGGTCTACGACAGGAAGCATCTCTTTAGGGATTGCTTTTGTGGCTGGTAGCATGCGCGTACCAAGTCCCGCTACTGGGATCACTGCTTTCATGTTGTTTTCCTTAATCGGTTATTATACTGAAAATGGATATTGAATTGCGTCATGGCATTGATAGCCAGTTACTTCAAAATCGTCCCGGGTAACCCACGTTTCTATGTCTTCAAGTGACTTTATATTTGGATTAATTGTAAGTGTAGGCGATTCAAATGGTTCGCGCTTGAGCTGGACGTCGCGCATTAATTCGAGCTGATTTTCGTAAATATGAGCGTTAGCTATTTTATGATACGCCTTACCCGGTTTGTGGCCGGTAATCTGAGCGACCAATGCAAGCAATACAAAACATTGAATTTGATTAAAATTTAGCCCCAACGGCACATCGCAGCTGCGCTGATAAGATGTTAGGTAAAGCGTGTCACCTAATAGTGAAAACGTATGCGTGTGCATGCAAGGTCTTAAACAACCTAGTTCAAATTCACCTGGGTTATAAAACGTGATTATTTCACCACGATCATCAATACCATTTTTTAAATTGTTAATTACTTTAGCTAACTGATCGAGTGTTGAGCCATCAGGGCGTTGCCAGCCGCGGCCTTGGACGCCGTAAACGCGCCCCATATCGTCTTCACCTTTACGATTTGGGTTATTAAGCCAAGCTTGGTTATCGTTGGCATTAGCATCCCATGTTTTACAGCCAATTTCACGAAATTGTTCTGCGCTATCGTAGCCTCGTAAATAGCCAAGTAACTCTGCAATGGCCGCTTTATAGTAACTTTTACGCGTTGTGATCATCGGGAACTGATTGTTTGCTACATCATATTCTAAATCGGCGTTTATAACGGTTAAGCAACGTGTGCCTGTGCGTTTGTTTTCTACCCATTGACCTTCGTCAACGATACGCTGACATAATTTTAAATATTGTTTCATGCTTTTATTATGCCTTTGCTGCTGTTACTTGCTGCGGGTTTTTATAAGCCCAAATTAATAAACCTAAACCACCTATAATCATAGGCAGTGACAGTATTTGTCCCATAGAGATAAAGTCGGCAAATAAGCCTAGTTGTGCGTCTGGTTGGCGGAAGTATTCAATACCAAACCTAAACACACCGTAACCTAATAAAAATACACCGCCAACACTGCCCGCAGGGCGTGGCTTTTTAATAAACCATAGCATAATTAAGAATAAAACGAGCCCTTCAAAAAAGGCTTCGTATAACTGCGAAGGGTGGCGAGCAAGCGGCCCGCCGGTTGGAAATACCATAGCCCAAGGTACGTCTGATACACGCCCCCATAACTCACCATTTATAAAATTACCTATACGCCCTGCTAATAACCCCACTGGCACCAGTGGCGCTACAAAATCGCCAACTTGTAGCAGTGATTTTTTGCGTGTCCAAGAAAAAATAGCAACGGCTGTAATTACGCCCAGCGTACCTCCATGGAACGACATACCGCCCTGATCAATGCGGAATAAGTAAAGTGGGTTTTCTAAAAAATAGCTAAATTGGTAAAACAATACATAGCCAATACGACCACCAAGTATGACCCCTAACATGCCATAAAATAATAGATCACTTACCTGCTCTTTGGTCCAGCCAGAATTAGGCTTTGCCGCTTGACGATTTGCAAACCACATCGCAAATGCAAAACCAATTAAATACATCAATCCGTACCAACGTACGCTCAGTGGTCCAATCGAAAAAATAATTGGATCGATTTGAGGAAACTCAAGTGCCATAAAAATAAACCTTTAGCTAAAAACCATTTTAATTGCGATAACAACAAGCAGTACCGCAAAAACTTTCTTTATTGTATTAACAGGTAAATAATGAGTTGCTTTAGCCCCGTAAGGCGCCACAAACCACGACGTAATAACAATACCAAATAACGCAGGTAAATATACAAACCCTGCAAAACCATGTGCTAAGTCGGTCACCTTCCAACCCGCGCTAATGTAGCCAATAGAGCCAAATAAGGCAATTACAATGCCCGAAACGGCAGCGCAGCCAATGGCTTTTCTTATATCAATAGAAAAGTAATTGAGCATAGGCACAATTAACGCTCCACCACCAATACCAATCAAGCCCGATAAACCACCCATAATAGCGGAAATACACCCTAAAATAGGACCCGGTGGGAGCGGCTTAGTGGATGAGGGTTTATTACGTGATGATAGCGCCATTCTAGCTGCAATAAATACAACACTTACTGCAAATACACTACGAAGTAACTGCTCCGGTATTAAGCTTGCGGCAAAGCCACTAATTAAAGCCCCGACTGCTACACCAGCCATAACCCAAGGTGCAACATGCCAAGGCACATTATCATTTTTATGATGAGCCAATGCTGAAGACGTAGAAGTAAATAAAATAGAGGCCAAAGAGGTCGCAATCGAAATAACTACAACATGTTCTGCAGATGTAACATTAAATAAAATCAGCAATGTGCTCAGTGCAGGCACAATTATTAATCCGCCGCCAATACCTAATAATCCTGCTAAAAAACCAACAATACAGCCTAGTAGTGCGCAACATGCGACCAACAAACCTAAGTCATACATAGTTATCTCAAATGCCTTTTGAAGGCTTATATGTTAAAGGATTATAAAACGAATAGCATCTGCGTATTAAAATTAATTAAGTCAGTACTTTTTACTTTGGGGTATAAAATAGGTCACCTAAATTATGCTCTAACATAAAATTGCGCGTTAAACGCAAGACCTGTTTAGCCGTTGATTGTGCTAAACACTCGCTCAACAACTGCTCCATGTCGGCAACGCTCAAACGCCTAAGCACCCACTTCACCTTATTTAAAGACGATAAGTTCATACTCAATCGTCTGTAGCCCATAGCTATTAGCAATATGGCCCCTTCTGGGTCACCACCAAGTTCACCACATAAACTAAAGGGTAACTCGTAATTTTCACACTCACTGGCTATTTTACTTAAAACTCTGAGCACCCCGGGATGATAAGGATTAAAAAGCTCAGCAACACGCGCGTTGGCTCTATCTACTGCCAATAAATATTGTGTTAAATCGTTACTGCCTACTGAACAAAAATCTACTTTTTTAGACCATTCAGGCAACATAAACACACTGGAAGGCACCTCAAGCATAATACCAATATCGGGGCGATCTATTTGCTGCTCAGGAAAATGTTCGTTGAGTTCAAAATAAGCTTGTTCAAATAACCCTAATGCTTCATCAACTTCTTCAGTGCCGCTGATCATCGGCAGCATTATTTTTAAATTGCCTAAACCTATATTTGCCTTAAGCATTGCTTTGAGCTGATCTAAAAATAACTCGGGGTGATCAAGGCTAATACGTATACCGCGCCAACCCAAAAATGGGTTTTCTTCGGTTATATTAAAATAGTCGAGCACTTTATCGCCGCCAATGTCGAGCGTACGCATTACAACAGGGTTTGGGTAATAACTAGTAAGCACTTCTCGATACCAATTCTCTTGCTCTAGCTGAGAAGGAAACTGGCCTTTTTGCATAAACCACGCTTCAGTGCGGTATAAACCAACGCCGTCGCACACATGTGCGTTGTTTTGATCTGTTTTTAACTCTAGTCCGGCATTTAACAATAAACTGACGTGTTCGCCATCTAAAGTAATAGACTCATACTCTTGCTCTGCTAAAAAGCGATTATTTAACAGGTTATCTTGATGTTGTAAGTCTGCGTACTCATCTAATAACATCTGCGAGGGTGAGATATACAAGCGCCCTGCAAATGCATCTAAAATCATTGGCTTACCATCAAATTGAAGTAATGGTAAATCTTCTATCCCCCAAATAGCAGGGATCCCCATTGCGCGAGTCAAAATAGAAGCATGACTATTGGCAGAGCCATTAACACTAACAACCCCTGCTAAATGCCCTTTTGGTACTTCAGCAAGCATGGCGGGAGTTAATGTATTAGCAATCAAAATAGTATTTGGGGGGTAATCTTTTATTGCGTGTTC
>NZ_NTLW01000187.1:0-3821 GCF_002632075.1 Pseudoalteromonas sp. ESRF-bin5
CATCTTTGCAAAATCCAGCTATCAAATATTTACCTATCAGCACTAAAATCATTCAATTAGTCCAAACAAAAACACCAACACCCGCCTATCTACTATTTGCGCCTGTCTATGGTCAAAATGAAAATATAAAGGGTTATGCCACCGGTGTATTTTTGGCCCATAAAATTATTGAACAAGCTATTACACAGCAGCAATCTGAAATGTTTTCTATTGATGTGTTTGAATTTGACAACGAACCCGCCTTTTACAGTAACGACTCTCAAAACTTTGAGCAAGCAACCCAAAGCCAGTTAATGTCATTCAATATTAACTTTGGAGGGCAGCAATGGGTAATAAAATTAGCACTTAAAGAAAACTACATTTCACAACAAAACATTGAAATGTCTTTATTTTTACTTATGCTACAAACCGCTGTGTGTTTACTTATTATTGTAGTGTTAATGCTATTTAACCAGCAGCAACTAGCGCTTAGCCGCCAAGTTGCAGAACGAACAAGCTCATTGGTAAAAGCCAAAAAACAGTCTGACTTAGCCAATAGCGCTAAAAGCCAATTTTTAGCCAATATGAGTCACGAAATACGCACCCCATTAAATGCCATTATTGGCCTATCGTCACTTGCGAAAAAAGATGATGATGCTCAAAAGCTGTTCAGCTACATTAAAAAAATTTACTCCTCTTCAAACAGTCTATTAAACCTAATTAACGACGTTCTTGATATTTCAAAAATAGAGTCACAACATTTAATACTAGAGTCCATTGCGTTTGATCCAAAAGCACTTGTAACGCGCATTGACACAATGTTTGAGCAAAGTGCGAAAAATAAGAACATTGAATGGATTCTCAAATGTAACTTACCTGTAGATACCTGGTTTTTAGGCGATGCAATGCGCATAGAACAAATACTACTTAATTTATGTAGTAATGCGATTAAATTTACTAACGAAGGAAGCGTTACGCTCGATATAGATACAGAGTTTGTGTCTGCCAATAAGGTAAAACTAAGCATTGCAGTATCAGATACTGGCATAGGTATTGAAAAAAACCAACACAACACCTTATTTAACGCATTTACCCAAGCTGACAGTTCAACCTCTCGAAAATTTGGTGGCACTGGCCTTGGTTTAACAATAGCTAAAGAACTATGTTTGCTAATGGGAGCAACACTTAATTTAAAAAGCGAGCTGGGTGAAGGGTCAACCTTTACGTTTGCCGTTAACTTAACAACATCAGAGCCAGATATAGAGCCAGAAGCCATATCAAAAGATATTGATATTACGTCTTTAAATATTTTGGTCGCAGAAGACAATCCTGTGAATCAAATGGTAATAAAAGCGATGTTGGGATCTTTAGGTATCATTCCTCACTTGGTTGAAAATGGTGAAGAAGCTGTAAATATAATCAAAGAACAACATTTTGATTTGGTATTAATGGATTGCCAAATGCCTGTTATGGATGGCTATAAAGCAACAGAATTAATTCGAGCGTTTAAATCGCAACACACATTACCCATCATTGCGCTAACAGCTGATGCCATGCCAGAAGATAAAATTAAAGCTAAAAAAGCAGGCTTTACCGAACATTTAGCAAAACCCATAGAACTTGCAAAACTGACCGAGTGCTTGAGTCAGTTTGTAAAAACAGTTACTAAATAGCACCCAAAAAATTGTTATCATCACGCTACGTGACTGAGTTATTATGGTCACTCGTGGTGTTTAATAACACAATTAGCCTAATCGAATCGTAAAAAATCACTTTAATACGTGACTATTAAAAGCTCTGAAAAAATAAATTGAAGCTTAGAAGTAAAATAAGTGCCAATAAAATTACAAATTAGAGCGCACAATTAAGCACGCAATATTTACAAGGTCGGCATCATGAAAAGCTTTTCTCATCGATGGTTTAAAAATATTAATGAAATAGACCAAGCGCAATGGCATGCTTTTTTTGGTGATGAACCTTTTACTCAACATGCCTTTTTATACGCCTTAGAGCAAAGCCAATGTGTAACACAGCAAAGTGGCTGGCAGCCCTATCATTTAGCTGTATATGAAGGGAGTAACTTAATAGCGCTTGCACCTGGTTATGTAAAAAGCCATTCTTATGGTGAGTATGTATTTGACTGGGCATGGGCTGAAGCATACGAAAAAAATGGTTTGCATTACTATCCCAAATGGCTATCAGGCGTGCCATTTAGCCCAATTGAAGGTAAACGTATTGCCATTCATCACACAAACCACACCGTCGTATACAACTATATTACAGAGCAACTCTGCACACACAGCATTGAGCAAGGATGGTCTGGCTGGCATATAAACTTTTGCGACCAAACACAAGCAACGTTACTCACTAAGCAGCAAGCGATGCTCAGAGAGGGCGTTCAATTTCAATGGTTTAATAAAGGGTTTGATACTTTTGACGACTTTTTAACAACGCTAAACTCGCGTAAACGTAGATCGCTAAAAAAAGAACGCGCTAAAATAACACATCAAAATATTACTACTGAGTGGCTACAGGGTTCAGATATCACACCTGAAATAATGCAGCTGTTTTGCGAATTTTATCAGCGCACCTATTTAAAACGCTCAGGACATTTAGGCTATCTAAACAGTGAATTTTTTACCCTTTTGCATGCACTTATGGCATCGCAGCTGGTTATTATGCTTGCCAAAAAAGACGGTCAAGTCATCGCTGCAACACTCAGTTTAATTGGTGAAAACACACTTTACGGCAGGTACTGGGGGGCAAGCGAAAATATTGACGCACTTCACTTTGAGCTATGTTATTACCAAGGGATAGAATTTGCTATTAAACATAAACTCGACTGCTTTCATTCAGGTGCACAAGGGGAGCATAAAATAGCGAGGGGGTTTGAACCCGTTACTACTTTTTCAGCCCACCATATTGTTAACAATGACTTTAGCAGTGCAATTGAAGATTACCTGTCTCGAGAACGCCAGCATATTGCACTTTACAAAGCACAGTGCACATCGTTATTGCCGTTTAAAAACGAGTAACTGGTTATTAGCAGGCATAGCATGATCGCTCATAAGCGTAAGCCCTGCTTGCTTGGCCAATAATAAAACAGCTTCAAAGTCTCTTATACCACTTAAAGGATCTCGCTCAGTTAAAAAGGCGCAAAACTCTTGATTACTTTGGCTAGTGTATTCGCCTTTGTACTTAAAAGGACCATAAATACACACAATCCCCTCATCATTTAAGTGACGTTTAACCCCGTCAAAAAAACGTTCAACTAATAACCAACTTACAATATGAAATGTATTCGCAGTATATATAGCATCTACTTTTTCGATAGGCCATGGCTGGTTTAAATCAAGCTCAATAGGGGCATGTAAATTAGCTAAATTAACTTCACTATGCCATAGCCTAATACCTTCATGATTAATGACACGATCACTTGTATACCATTGTAGATAAGGTAATTTTTCAGCAAAAAACACACTGTGCTGACCTGTTCCAGAACCAACTTCTAATACTGTTTTAACGTTTTTTAACGCGCTATTTAAATGCTCTAAAATTGGCCCTTTATTGTTTTCACATGCTTGTGAAAATGGCTTTGTCATTGAGTGCACCAAAATTGTGGATGTTTGCACAATAGTAAAGCAAATTTGCAATATGTTGTCGTGACTAATTATGATTTATTTATTAAGTTAAATATAATCATATAGTTAGATATAGCTGGCTTGATTGGTATGTATTATGCAGCAACATAATTGACCCATTTAAGGGTTAATTAACTAATCACAAAAGGATAAAATTATGCATATGCCTCCCTATACCGCTGTTGATGCAGCAGTAGCTAT
>NZ_NTLW01000141.1:0-4190 GCF_002632075.1 Pseudoalteromonas sp. ESRF-bin5
AAGTATTCATGGAAATAGAATTTCCCGTAACTACTATTCATAGTGTTTATAGTCGGTATAATCAGTTGTGTAACTGGATGGATTTTCATCTATCTATAAAAGCTTTATAATTACTCGTTAGAATACTATAAGTATTGGGTAACAAGTGCGCATGAAGCGCTACCGAATACTTTCACGTCACCAAGAGGGCAATATTGTGCTACAAGAATATCGTAAACACGTAGAAGAACGTGCCGCGTTAGGTATCGTACCAGCGCCATTAGATGCTCAGCAAACTGCTGATCTTATTGAATTAATAAAAAACCCACCGGCAGGTGAAGAAGAATTCATTTTAGATTTATTAATCAATCGTGTACCACCAGGTGTTGATGACGCTGCTTACATCAAAGCAGGCTTCCTAGCCGCTGTTGCTAAAGGTGAAGCGACTACTTCTCTTATCTCTAAAGAAAAAGCAGCTGAATTATTAGGAACAATGCTAGGCGGATACAATATCGCGCCAATGATTGACCTACTTGATGACGAATCATTAGCGCCAATCGTAGTAAAAGGCCTTTCAAACACATTACTTATGTTTGATGCTTTCTACGACGTAGAAGAAAAAGCCAAAGCAGGCAATGTGTTTGCTAAGCAAATTATCGAATCTTGGGCTGCAGCTGAATGGTTTACAAATAAGCCAGCAGTAGCTGAAAAAATCTCTGTTACTGTATTTAAAGTAACGGGTGAAACAAACACCGATGACTTATCACCTGCACCAGATGCATGGTCACGTCCTGATATCCCACTTCATGCTTTGGCAATGCTAAAAAATGAGCGTGATGGCATAAACCCAGATAAAGCAGGTGAAGTAGGTCCTATCGTACAGCTTGAAGAATTAAAAACTAAAGGCTTACCACTTGCTTATGTAGGTGACGTTGTAGGTACTGGTTCTTCTCGTAAGTCTGCTACTAACTCTGTGCTTTGGTTTATGGGTGATGATATCCCATTTGTACCAAACAAACGTGTTGGTGGTGTATGTTTAGGTAACAAAATAGCACCTATCTTCTTTAACACAATGGAAGATTCTGGCGCATTACCAATCGAATTAAATGTTGACGAGTTCAACATGGGTGATCAAATTGATATTTACCCATACGAAGGTGTTGTTAAACGCCATGGTACTGATGATGTTATCTCTACTTTCGAACTTAAATCAGATGTAATCCTTGATGAAGTTCGTGCTGGTGGTCGTATTCCACTTATCATTGGTCGTGGTTTAACAGACAAAGCACGTACATCTTTAGGTTTAGGTGCTACTGATGTATTTAAAGTACCAGCAGTGACTGAAGAGTCAGACAAAGGCTTTACACTAGCGCAAAAAATGGTTGGTAAAGCATGTAACGTAGCCGGTATTCGCCCAGGCCAATACTGTGAGCCTAAAATGACTACTGTAGGTTCGCAAGATACTACTGGTCCTATGACACGTGATGAACTTAAAGACTTAGCATGTTTAGGTTTCTCTGCAGATTTAACAATGCAGTCATTCTGTCATACCTCTGCTTACCCTAAACCAATTGACGTAAACACGCACCATACGCTTCCTGATTTCATCATGAACCGTGGCGGTGTTTCACTTCGCCCTGGTGACGGTGTAATTCACTCGTGGTTAAACCGTATGTTATTACCAGATACCGTAGGTACTGGTGGTGATTCACATACTCGTTTCCCATTAGGTATTTCGTTCCCAGCGGGTTCAGGTGCAGTAGCATTCGCAGCAGCAACAGGTGTTATGCCACTTGATATGCCTGAGTCTATTTTGGTTCGCTTTAAAGGTGAAATGCAGCCAGGTATCACATTACGTGATCTTGTTCATGCAATTCCTTACTACGGTATCAAAGAAGGCTTATTAACGGTTGAGAAGAAAGGTAAAATCAATGAATTCTCTGGCCGTGTACTAGAAATTGAAGGTGTTGAGCACTTAACTGTTGAGCAAGCATTTGAACTATCAGATGCATCAGCAGAACGTTCAGCTGCAGGTTGTACTGTTAAGCTTTCTAAAGAGTCTATCTCTGAGTACCTTGAGTCTAACATTGTTATGCTTAAGTGGATGATCTCTGAAGGTTACGGCGATGTTCGTACAATCGAGCGTCGTATTACTGCAATGCAAGATTGGTTAGCTAACCCAGAACTTATGGAAGCTGACGCGGATGCAGAATACAAGCACGTACTTGAAATCGACCTAGCTGATATTAAAGAGCCGGTACTTTGTGCTCCGAATGACCCAGATGATGCGCGTTTACTATCTGACGTTACAGGTGAGAAAATCGATGAAGTATTTATCGGTTCTTGTATGACTAATATTGGTCACTTCCGTGCCGCAGGTAAATTATTAGATGGCTTTACTGGTCGTATTCCAACACAGCTTTGGGTTGCTCCACCAACGAAGATGGATAAAGACCAACTTACAGACGAAGGTTACTACGGTATCTTTGGTCGTGTTGGTGCACGTATTGAAACTCCAGGGTGTTCACTGTGTATGGGTAACCAAGCACGCGTTGCAGATAAAGCAACAGTTGTTTCTACCTCAACACGTAACTTCCCTAACCGTTTAGGTACAGGCGCAAACGTATTCTTAGCATCAGCAGAGCTTGCTGCAGTGGCGGCAATTTTAGGTAAATTACCTACTCCGGCTGAGTACCAAGAATATGCAGCGAAAATCAATGCAACGGCAGCAGATACTTACCGTTACTTGAACTTCCACCGTATGCCTCAGTACACTAAAAAAGCAGACAATGTAATTATTCAGCAAGCTGTTTAATTTATAGAGTTTGAATAAAAAACCCGCTTCGGCGGGTTTTTTATTGTTTAAATATAATTTAGATTATTCATGCTTTAATAGTCTTATACTGAATTAAAATTAAGTATTTTTCACATTTAAGTTGGATAATAAAGCAATAATTCCTCGCTACATGCATTATAATCTCTTTTAATATTCTCATTATTTTAGGCGAGATTTCATGACTGCATTAAACAACCAGAATTTACTGCAACTTCGTTTTATTAACCAAGCAAATATTGATGTGGTTAAGCCTTCTTTTGATAACCTACCTGCAAATCCATATGCAGATGGCGAATTTCGTAAGCGTCGTTATTCAGTAATTAAATTTCAAGATGGTGAGCTAAAATTGCAAGCTGCCAAAGCATTTGTTCAAGACGATTCGATTAATACGTTTCAAGGTAACGTTGAACGTACTTACGAAAATTTAGAGCAAAGCCTACTTGAAACAGATGGCATGAAAAGTATTGTCAGTGAGTTTTGCCAGCTTACCGGTATTGATGAAGATCGCGATATTGAAATACATCAATTTAGAATGTTAGCCATTGATAGCGATACGCCAGCAGCGCCTGAAGGCGTGCATCAAGATGGTTTTGATCATGTATGTATATGCGGTGTTTCGCACGAAAACTTAGGAGGTGGCGAGTTACTTGTATACGAAAACAAACAAGCTGAGCCATGTTTTAAAATGGAAATTAAAGACGGCATGTTTGCGCTTATAAACGACCGCCAAGTTTGGCACAATGCAACGCCAATGAATAAAGTTGATGCTAGCAAACCAGGTTACCTGGATTGCTTTGTACTTACCTCTTAAGGAATGCTCATGAATATAGCGCAATTACGTGAGCAGTTTCCGGCATTAATGCAAAGCGTTGATGGTAAATCGCCGATATTTTTAGACGGCCCTGGTGGCTCTCAAGTGCCGCAGTCAGTGCTTAATGCAATGTCTGCTTATTTAGGACACTACAATTCAAACCTAGGTGGTGCGTTTTTTTCAAGCGATAAAACTGTTGAGCTAATGGCAAATGCACGCCAAGCTGCAGCAGATTTACTTAATGCGCCAAGTGCTCAAAATATTGTGTTTGGCCCAAACATGACAAGCCTTACCTTTAGCTTTAGCCGAGCTATTTCGCGCGATTGGCAAGCCGGTGATGAGATCATTGTAACTAACGCCGATCACTTCTCAAACGTGTCATCATGGCAGCAAGCCGCAGAAGATAAAGGCGTTAAGGTTAATACTACCTTGATTAATGAAGCCGATTGCAGCCTAGATATGACGCAGTTTGAAAGCTTATTAAACAGCAAGACTAAGTTGGTGGCTGTTACCTATGCTTCAAATACTACAGGCTCAATTAACGATATTGAACGCATTATAGAG
>NZ_NTLW01000072.1:0-3123 GCF_002632075.1 Pseudoalteromonas sp. ESRF-bin5
GAATGGTATCGATCAAATAATCTTGCTATATCATGCGCACTATCACCGCGCTGATATCGATCCCAAATTAACCTTCTTTGTTCTGCATTATAATAAATACGTTTTCTCTGTTTCATGTAAACGCTCCTTTAATTAATAATAAGGATAGCGTTGCATTCACCAGTTGAACTCACAGCCATTTCCGGACGTTCGTAACGCTTACAATAAAGGGAAAACCTGAGCGACAGCGAAGCTTTTCCCAATGAGCGAAGCGAATGTTGTTGATTGTTTTGTTATATGCCATCTATCACCAAAATCAAACTCTTAACTACTGCAACAAATATAGCTAAACCAGTTATGTATCTAGGCAGCTTAGGATATTTTTCATTCATATATTTAGCGTTGGAGATTTATTTACACTCCCAAGTTTTCCACTAAAATGCAAGGCGGCTAAGATGCAAACAATTATCACCAATAAGGTATTGTAAGGCTCAGCTAACATCAAAGAACCTTTGGCATATAACACCCCACTAAGAGGCGATAACACATGGGCTAAAATAAGGAACGAAGTGACGCAGCCCATGTGTTAGAGTCCCAACGAGCAGCGCGAGTGCCTTTAGTGTTTTGTTAGGTTTTTCACAGTTCCCACGCGAGCAATATTAACGATACGAAAAAAAAGAGTAAATATAGTAATGGTCTGCCGATGCCTTTTACAAAGATTGAAGTCCTAAACCAAATAGACAAAAAAAGAAATATCAGAGTGATTACTGCCCACAAATAGACTTTTGCTCCATTTGGGTTTCTTACTACTCTGACTTCGAATTTTTTAAACAAAGAAATATTTTCGCTGGCGTGAATTGTCAATATGGCTCCTTTAAGGAACTCATTGTTGAATGTGCCATAGTTTAAGGTTCCATAATACCGTTTTGTTTGCCCTGAGTAGCTTGCTGCTCTTGGGCTTAAGACTATTGACCAGTTTTCTGTACTGTCTTCGGTTAGAAGTAACTTGATAGTTACCTTTTCTTGACTTGCTTCGCGAGAGCCACCGTAATTTACGGTGACTCTGAAACGTTCAGAATCCATTATATTTATTAAGCAAACAGACTCTTTTTTAGTAATTAAGTCTGCACTACACACGACGTCAGGGTTTGCTAGTTCACTTTGGAAGACTATTAAAAACCATATGAAACTTAATCCAGAGAGAGAAAAGAGAATTTTTGAACGGGTGAAGAATTTCACAAGAAACCTAACGCCCATTTAAGGGGCTGATAATTGTTTGCTAAAATTGTGTAGCGAAGCGAAACCGAGCAAACTGTTAGCAGTCCCGCTTTAAATTCTTGTTAGGCATACTCTTCACCGAAACTCTCGTAACACTTTGGAAAGTAACCCCAAACTCTGATTGTTGACTTGGTTGTTTCGAACTCAAAGCCAATTTTGCGCACCAAAGTTAATACAGTTTCAGTTAGTTCTATATCAATCCACTCAACGTTAAGTAATGGGAATGGTAAGTGATAATACCATTCGCTATCCCAGCCCGATATGTAGCCATTAACTACCTTAGTTCGGTAGCAAGGTGGATTAGGGAGTTCTCGCATTTCTGAGATGAGTTCATTCCATTTTGTGTTATTGGCAGCACCAACTAATTGCTTTTCAGCAATGATCCTTTTAGCTACTTTCACGTCCTTTTCATCGGACACTGCATCAGCCATTGGCAGAAGACTCATGTGTATACCTAACAACTTTATCAGAGGACACTTTCCCTTTTTTAGCGCGAAAACGTCCTTATTTTATGAGTTTGTATTAATAGCAAAAAGCATAAGTTATTGCTAGCTATATATATTCTGCTTTATGTAACTTATATAAATATGTAACAAGAGGAAAGTGTCCTCTTATTCTTACTAAGTTAAAAACGACTCACCTGATCGACCGCTTATCGCTCTCAGCAGCCACAAGAAGGCGATAGGTCGCGTCTTTCTTTTTGTCTTTTAAAATAAATAATCCAAAAGAACTACAACTTAGCTACATGATTTAGCGTCCCTAGATGACGATGCACAAGCTTTAACAAGATAATTGGTTGCCCATTTGGTGCGCTGCGACCTTGCCCCCAGTTTTCGAGCGTTCTTGCTGAAGTATGTTAGATGTCAGCAAACACACTGCGCGACATATTAAATGTTTCTCTAATATTTACTATTTCATCGGGTGAGATAGCAAGATCGTTAATATCATTTACCGTATGGGTGCTTAACGTAAGTTTTCCTTGTGAATGCGCTTTAGCATCATCAAGTGCTATAGTTAATTCTGAGAATAAAGCACGTTTGCTCATTGCGCCATACCTCTAAAAACTATTTTAATAATCTTGATATCATGCAGCAGTAGCCATTACTTGCTAATAAACTTACACATTCCTAACCCTAAACCATCGCCATCACGCTTTACATAACCATATTGAGTATAAAAGCTTTCTTTACCATGAGCGCTTAATAAAGCTATTGTCGCGCTATTAGAGCATGTGTTGCTTAGGTAGTTTTCAATATGGGTCATAACTAAATGACCAATGCCTTGCTTTTGATAACTTGGCGCAACAATTACATCTTGAATATAAAAATACATTGCGCTATCACCAACCACTCTGCCAGTGCCTATTAACTTATCCGTGTCGTATACAGTGACCCAAAACAATGAATTTTCGATGCTTGCTTTCAATACTTCATCGTCAGGATTTTGCCAATTTACTTGTGTACGTAAATTGGCAAATTCATCCAGTGCTGGGGCTTTAAGTTCAACTTTATAACCCATAATATCCCCTACTCACTTTTAAAGCACTTTACTCATAAACAAGCTATACGGGTCTAACTCATAATTACCAAACGGTTCGCACTCTTTAAAACCAAATTGGACGTAAAGCTTTTGTGCGGGTAAAAATGCCTTAGCAGTGCCGGTTTCTAAGCTAAGTTTTTTATACCCTCGCAGTGTTGCTTGCTCAATAATATGCGTGAGTAACTTAGCCGCTATGCCTTGGCGTAAATAGTTGCTTGAGGTGCGCATTGATTTAATTTCGCCATGCGTGGCATTGAGCACTTTTAATGCGCCGACACCCGCTAAGTTATTATCAATCCATAAACTATAAAAAGTTATATCGGGCTG
>NZ_NTLW01000015.1:0-1721 GCF_002632075.1 Pseudoalteromonas sp. ESRF-bin5
TATTAGGTCATTTTGCAGGGATTATTCAGTTAGAAGTTGCTGAAGAGCATTTTCAGGAACTGCAAAACGCGCTTACCGCTTTACCAAAACTTGAAGTGCGTATTGAAGCTGGCAATACTGAAATTGAACCTTCACCACGTGAACAAATCAATTTAGTGATCACAGGAAACGATCGCCCTGGTATTGTCCAAGAGCTCGCGAGCGTAATACGACATAAAGGAGCAAGTATTACTCATTTAAATTCTAGACAACAAAGCGCACCTAATTGGGGAGTCCCTATTTTTAGCGCTGTTGCAACCGTTACCTTACCTAACGGAATGGATAAAGACGAAGTAATTGATGCGCTTGAGTCAATAACCAGCGACTTAATAGTAGACACAGAAGAAGCATAATTTTTTATTGCGTGTCATACAAGTGACACGCATGTCATTTTAATGTCATTAAATTGTTCTATATTTAACTCAGCGTTAGATAATGGAATATAATATGAATGCCCACATAGAACATACTCAAACCGTTGAATACTTTGCTAAAGAGCTTAGTTGGCTGTCATTCAACGAGCGCGTTCTACAAGAGGCTAAAGACAAAAATAATCCAATAATTGAACGCATGCGGTTTTTGGGGATTTTTTCTAATAACCTTGATGAATTTTTTAGGGTACGTGTTGCCGACGTTAAACGCCGTATTTTATTAAACAAACTTCCCGATGCTAATTTTGAAGAAGACGAAGCTTTATTAAGCCAAATTCAACAAAAAGTTTTGCAGCTAGGCAAAAAATTTAACCTAATACACCAACAAATTTTAAACGATTTAACCACTCATAATATCCATGTAGATCGCCCCGAAAAATTAACAGACTTTCATCTTAATTGGCTTAAAGCGTATTTTCATGACAAGGTTTTACAGCATATATCACCCATTTTACTTAATGAAAATAAAGATTACTCAGACTATATAAACGACACAATGACTTACTTGTTTATTGAAATGAGTGACGAAAAAAGCCACTACGCTATGCTTGAAGTCCCCACAGACCGAGTACCCCGTTTTATTATATTACCGCCTGAAAAGACACGTCGTCGTAAAACCATTGTTATGCTTGATGACGTTATTTCTTACTTCTTAAATGATGTTTTTAGTAACTTTTTTCACTTTGATAAAATTCAAGGTCATGCAATAAAACTCACACGAGATGCAGAATACAATTTAGACGATGAGCTAGAAGAAGGACTGCTCGATAAAATGTCTAAGGGTCTTAAACAACGTATTTATGCAGAGCCTGTGCGCCTTGTTTACGACGAGAGCATGCCAGAAAGTATGTTAAAAGTGATGAAAAAACGTTTAAACGTGAGTCATCATGATGCACTGATACCTGCGGGTCGATACCGTAACTTTAGAGATTTTATTGCTTTTCCTAATGTAGGTCGTCAATACCTTGAAAACAAACCACTTCCAGCAATACAAAGCACAGCTTTTAACAAACACAGCAGCGTATTTGACGCAATAAGCGAGCAAGACATACTGCTCTACTACCCATATCACACATTTAATCATTTACTGGAGTATGTTCGCCAAGCCGCATTTGATCCTATGGTGACGCAGATTAAAGTAAATATTTATCGAGTGGCGAGTAAGTCTCGGCTTATTTCTTTACTCATCAATGCCGCTAAAAATGGCAAAAGTGTCACGGTAATGGTTGAGCTTAAAGCACGCTTTGATGA
>NZ_NTLW01000010.1:0-2165 GCF_002632075.1 Pseudoalteromonas sp. ESRF-bin5
GAACCATCTGGGTTTAGTGTCCCAGGAATCGTCGTTGCAATACGTGACACAGCTTGTGGCAATATTGTATTACGGTCAAAGCCACGTAGTTCCATTTCCGTAATACGGAAGAACTCTTGGAATGGAAGCGTTTGATCGTATCCATTTGTTGACCCATAACCATTACCATAACCGAGCGCCGCACGAGCCGAGAATACCCAGCGATGATCGTTAGATATTGGCCAGTAAAAGCGTGAATCGTAATTAAGCTTGAAGTAAGTTAAATCTGAGTTCGGTGTAGTCCCCGTTAAATTTAACGTTTGGCGTGAACCCGCTGTAGGGAATAAACCACGGTTAACCGTTATACGTGACCAACCAACACTTAATTCATATTTGGTAAAGTCAAAGCCTGCATCAGGGTTTTCAGGGTCAAAAAATGTCTCACGTAATACACGCGTTTGCTCGTACTCGGCAATATCTGAAAGCTCTTCTTTTATCCAACGAACACCAAAATTAACCCGGTTGATTGCATCAATCGGAAAACCAATATTTGTACCTAAACCATAACTTTTTGATTTGTAATCTACAAGACTAAACTTACTTGCGTCGTAGTTTCGGTAAAAAATACTGCTGCCTTGTGAAACACCATCTGGTGTAAAATAAGGGTCGGTATACGATAAACTGACACTTTCAGAGCCAGTAGAAGTATTTAAATTTAAACCAATTTGGTTGCCTGTTCCTAAGAAGTTAGATTCAGTCACACCAATATTAAACTGTAGACCTAGGTATGAACCATAAGCAAGGCCCGCATTAAAGCTACCGGCAGATTGTTCTTTTACTGTGAAATCTACGTCAACTTGGTCGTCTACACCTGGCACGGGGACTACGTTAAAATCAACAGTTTCCATATAAGGTAAACGTTGAATTTGTAGCTTTGAACGCTCGAGGTTTTGGTTTGATAACCATGCACCTTCTAGCTGCGTCATTTCGCGGCGCAATACTTCGTCAGCGGTGTTTTGGTTACCACCAACAATTATACGACGAACATAAACACGCTTACCTGGGTTAACGGATAAAGTTAACTGAACTTCTTGCTTTTCGTCATCAATTTCAGGAATTGTGCGCACTTCAGCATTTGCATAACCAAAACGTGCTAAATAACTTTTAATGAACTCTTCTGAAGATGTTACAACAGAACCATTGTAAAGCTCACCAGCTCTGAGTGGGATAACGCTTTTAATTAAATCTTCACGACCGAGTAAGTCACCAATAAAATCAAAGCCTTTAACCTTGTATTTAACGCCTTCGGTAAGGTTGGCCGTAACATATACAGATTCACGCTCTGGGCTTACCGATACCTGCGTCGAATCAATATTAAAACGTAAGTAACCACGGTCTAAATAAAAGCTGCGGATTTTTTCTAAATCACCTTCAATGGTTTGTTTTTGGTAGCGATCGCTACCCATAAATTGCCACCAAGGTAAATCTTGCTGAGACTCAGCAAGTTTTAATAATTCTTCGTTAGAAAAAAGCTCGTTACCCACTAAGTTAATTTGGCGGATAGACGCGGCATCACCTTCATCAAACTCCAGTTTAAGTTTTACGCGGTTACGTGGCAATTTAGTAACGCTGATATCAACCGTTGCATTGTATTTACCAATACTATGGAAAAACTCTACTAAGCCTTTTTCAATATTATCAATTACGGTTTTATCTAATGGTTCGCCTTGGCGAATATCTTGTTGATCAAGCGACTCGTTAAGTTGCTCATCTTTGATATCTTTATTGCCTTCAAACTCAATAAAGCTAATTGTTGGGCGCTCTGTTACTTTAAAAATAACGTTGTTGCCATCACGTAATGCTTTGATGTTGTCGAAGTGACCAGAACGATAAAGTGACTTTATTGTTTTTGAAATTGTGTAGTCATCTACATTATCGCCTACGTTAATAGGAATATGAGTCAATGCAGCACCAAGTGCTACGCGTTGTAAGCCTTCAACTTTCAAGTCTTCAACAATAAAGGAAGTTTGGCCTAGGGCGGCAAAGCTTGCACCCAATAAACTTGAAACTGCCAAATGTTTTTTTATAGCCATTTTATTATCTTTATCCTTTACAACTGTATTACCGCTTAACACCTAAAATACGGGTGCGTTACAATCGTGTTCTAATTAGTAAATGTTGCGCTG
>NZ_NTLW01000103.1:0-18417 GCF_002632075.1 Pseudoalteromonas sp. ESRF-bin5
GAAGAGGGTTTAGACGGTTGAGCTTGAGATTTCTTGACCCATGCTCTAAGTGTTTCTGGGGTACATCCCAGTTTATCTGAAATCGATACTAGCGCAGCCCAAAGAGAAGGGTATTCATGCTGTTGTGTGGTAACAAGCCTAATTGCACGTTCACGAAATTCTGATGTATAGCGATTTGATTTTTTCATAGTTCCAGTTTCTCAAGTTATTGAGTCTCTGGCAAACACGGGGCGATTCAACATATTGATTTTGAACTTCTACAAATGTCATCTGGCCCTACAGCCATCAAAGACATTCCAAGCTTAAATAGCAATAAGTACATATATATCAATAAGGATGACCAAGGAGTTAATTTTCTAACTTATCTGCTATTTTCGGATCAAACTCTGTTGACTTATGTTGACCCGTTCAAAGACAAGCAATATAGAAACTTTGTTGATTTATTGGTGAATGAAGAAGAAATCAATTTCGGAAATTATGAAGAACATCAGCATGAGCATTTAAATTATTTGATAGATAACAATCATATATCTGTAGATGAAAATAATTGCGTTCAAGTTACAAATTGGAACCGAATTTTAATTTTAAGAGATGTTTTTAAAAATGAGGTCGCCTCGTTACATCATTATCCAGCCGATATTCAATACGAGGTTATGCATATGAGTAATGATGGAATAGTGTTTTTTGGAAGTTCACTTTTCGCAATACCTGAGCAAAATTACTTCAATTACTATTTAAACAAAAGTGAGTTTACAAACGGGCACGACTTAAGAAATAGCTATTTACATGGCACACAGGCAAATCCAACAGAAATTCATCTACATGAAAATTCCTATTTACTTTACTTAAAGCTTTTAATCTTAGTTATTTTTAAAATAGAAGATGATCTGTTTATTTATAAAAAGCTTAAGGCGGAAGAAGAATAACAGTTAGGAAGGATTGTAGTTCGTACTAATTTATATGGAAAAGCCAAAGGGGTCAAATCTTGACTTCGGACATTAGTGATCTAGATTTATAGTTTACTGCTTATGGAGTGAATTGCTATGTCTAGACCATTGCGAATAGAGTATGAGAATGCGTTTTATCATGTGATGAATCGTGGAGGAGGGCACGAAAATACCTTTTTGAGCGATGACGACTTTAAGTATTTTTTATACTGCATTGAGCAAGCAAGCCTTCGGTTTAATATTGAAGTGCATTCGTATTGTTTGATGACCAATCATTATCATCTGCTAATAAAAACTCCCGATGCTAACTTAGGCCAAGCCATGAAGCATATTAACGGCCTTTACACTCAATACTTTAATCGAACACATAACACAGATGGTGCACTGTTCAGGGGCCGATACAAAGCTGTGTTGGTTGATGCTGATAACTACTTATTGCATGTTAGCCGGTATATTCATCGCAACCCAATTGAAACGAGCACCCCATTGGTAGATGACCTTGCTAAGTACAAATGGTCTAGCTATTCAGCGTTTATTAAAAGTGGTGCGACACCTACATGGTTGGTTCGAGATTTTATATTTTCGCTGCAAGGTAAAAAGCGTAAGTATGCTGCATACAAGCAGTTTGTTGAATATGAGTGTAATGAAGAAGTAAGCGCTTTTTATGGTGCTAAAAAGTTATTGTCGGTGCTAGGCAGTGATGACTTTATTGAAAGCATTAAAGGCTATATTGCAACATCAAACAATGAAAGTAAGCTTGTCAGTAAAAGGCATTCAGCGAATGATGTAATTACCTACTTGGCTAACCACTTTAATGTTGAGGTAGATGATATAGTAATGGTTAAAAAGGGGCGAAAAGAAAAAAATTTACCCCGCTGGTATGCTATTAAATTGTGCCAAGATTTAACGGGATTAAATTTGCAGGCATTAGCAGATGTTTTTAATGTTAAACACTATTCGGCCATATCAAAAGCTGTTGGTAGATTAAATGCATTAATTATTGAGAATAAGCAGGTTGAATTACAGTGGGAAGCGCTTCGAGGTTGTTTGATGTCTGAAGTCAAGATTTGACTCCTTAATGAGATCTTTAATAAGAGGTTACTATGATTTGTAGGGTGTTTATTTTACTTTGCATTTTTTGCTTTAGCATTGGCTCGTTAAATGCCAGTGAAAAGGGAAAAACCATTACGTTTGCGGTTGGTCACGACCATGACAAAATGCTCATGGAGAATTACCCAATTTATTGTGCTAGTTGGCAATTTTTAAATCAAAGTTTAGCTAAACTAGGGTATGAAGTAGACGCCATTATTTTACCATGGGCGAGAGCGAACTATTATACTCAGTTAGGAAAAGCTGACGGTCTATTTTTAGCTGCTAACCTGCCAGGACGAGAGAAAGAAACCAAAGGGGTCAAATTTTGACTTCGGACATTAGTGATCTAGATTTATAGTTTATTGCTCATTGAGTTAATTATTATGTCTAGACCATTGCGAATAGAGTATGAGAATGCGTTTTATCATGTGATGAATCGTGGAATCAAAGGGGTCAAATCTTGACTTCGGACATCAAAGGTCTAGATTTATAGTTTACTGCTTATGGAGTGAATTGCTATGTCTAGGCCGCTGCGAATAGAGTATGAGAATGCGTTTTATCATGTGATGAATCGTGGAAGAGGGCACGAAAATACCTTTTTGAGCGATTACGACTTTAAGAATTTTTTATACTGCATTGAGCAAGCAAGCCTTCGGTTTAATATTGAAGTGCATTCGTATTGTTTGATGACCAATCATTACCATCTGCTAATAAAAACTCCCGATGCTAATTTAGGCAAGGCCATGAAGCATATTAATGGCCTTTACACTCAATACTTTAATCGAACACATAATACAGATGGTGCACTGTTTAGGGGCCGATACAAAGCCGTGTTGGTGGATGCTGATAACTATTTATCGCATGTTAGCCGGTATATTCATCGCAACCCAATTGAAACGAGCACCCCATTGGTAGATGACCTTGCTAAGTACAAATGTTCTAGCTATTCAGCTTTTATTAAAAGTGGTGCGACACCTAAATGGTTGGTTCGAGATTTTATATTTTCGCTGCAAGGTAAAAAGCGTAAGTATGCTGCGTACAAACAGTTTGTTGAATATGAATGTAATGAAGAAGTAAGCGCTTTTTATAGTGCTAAAAAGTTATTGTCGGTGCTAGGCAGTGATGACTTTGTTGAAAGCATTAAAGGCTATATTGCAACATCAAACAATGAAAGCAAGCTTGTTAGTAAAAGGCATTCAGCGAATGATGTAATTACCTACTTGGCTAACCACTTTAATGTTGAGGTAGATGATATAGTAATGGTTAAAAAGGGGCGAAAAGAAAAAAACTTACCCCGATGGTATGCTATTAAATTGTGCCAAGATTTAACGGGATTAAATTTGCAGGCATTAGCAGATGTTTTTAATGTTAAACACTATTCGGCCATATCAAAAGCTGTTGGTAGATTAAATGCATTAATTATTGAGAATAAGCAGGTTGAATTACAGTGGGAAGCGCTTCTAGGTTGTTTGATGTCTGAAGTCAAGATTTGACCCCTTAATGAGATCTTTAATAAGAGGTTACTATGGTTTGTAGGGTGCTTATTTTACTTTGCATTTTTTGCTTTAGCATTGGCTCGTTAAATGCCAGCGAAAAGGTTAAAACCATTACGTTTGCGGTTGGTCACGACCATGACAAAATGCTGATGGAGAATTACCCAATTTATCGTGCTAGTTGGCAATTTTTAAATCAAAGTTTAGCTAAATTAGGATATGAAGTAGACGCCATTATTTTACCATGGGCGAGAGCTAACTATTATACTCAGTTAGGAAAAGCTGATGGTTTATTTTTAGCTGCTAACCTGCCAGGACGAGAGCAATGGGCGGTTTTATCAAACCCAATTGGAATGGGAGTATTTGGTGCTTTTTATCATAAGGATAGAAAAGACGAACATGCTATTATTGCGGGTGTTCGTTTAGGTGTGCATGACAAAATATTAACTGGCTATAATACTTATGAGTTGTTAGAAGTTGCCACAGCTCAACAAGGGTTTAAACTGCTTTTTAACCAAAAAGTTGACCGCTTAATTATGTCAGAAAGTTATGGCAAGTATTTGTTGAGCACTGAGTTAATTGAATTTAAAAACGACATATTATTTGACTCTGATGTAATTGAAAAACGTTCAATTCATGTTGCATTTGCAAAAGACATTGCGAAAAGTTTGAAAGCTATGGCGGTAGTGAATAAAGCGATTGATTTAGGTATAAGCGATGGTACATACCATGACGTTATGACTAAAAATAAAGTACCTGAAAGTATGTTTTTGCCTAACCTTAATAAATAGTAATTATATTTTATATGTTTTTAAGAACGCCCCGTTGTGTCAGTTTTCTGCTGTTTAATGAGTGAAAATGTAATACTTGCCCTTAGTAACTCTATTTAACCCTCCTGCTGATGTAAGAGTTGATTTTGAAGCTAATAATAAATATTTTTCTATTTAACGATTCAAAAGCAATTTTTAACTAGTTATAAAAAGGGCAATAATATTGCCCTTTTTTACGCGCTTAAACTTATTTTGATAACTTATAGCGCGACTAAGCTTTGCTCTAGCATTGCCTTTATTTGGTTTACTATTTTAGCTTCTGTTTCGGGTTCGAATTGTTGTATACGTGGGGTATGAATATGCCCTGTAGGTATACTTGAATTAAGCGCATCACGAAGGCGAATACTTCGGTACGATATTTCGTTAGACAAGTATCCACCGCCGCCGCCATTAACCGCAATACTGTTTTTTAGCTCGCCGTACGAAGGCGCTTTATAGGTTTTTTCAAGCGTGGTGACTTCACGATTGTCGATAACTTTATAGGGGCCTTTGGCTTGTTGCATGTAACTTACAGGCAAGCTAAATTTTACAAACTCATTGCCCGGGAGTGGTCGGCCATTAAGTTTTGGGATTACTGGGCTTGTTTGCGTGCCGCCATACACAATATTGGCATTATCGGGGGCGGTTACACTGCGACGTTTACCCGGAAAGTGCTCTAAATCAAATTCTGTTCTGCCCATACTTACGGTGACTACCATGTCTACATTATTAAGTGCGTAGTAGGGGGCAAGTAGCGACTCTATTATTCCTTGATCGAAGTCTTCGTAGCGTACAGGCACCATAACGGTGTTAATTTCTGCGCTTATGCCGTTGTAATTAATAACTTGCCCGTCGAGTAATAACGCTGCAACACCTGAGGGGTTACTTTGGTTTATGTTTCTATCGAGTAAAAATGGGTCAAAGCCTGTAAGTAATATTTTTTTAGTGCTGCCTGATGAAAAAGCCAGATCGGTACGGCCTCTGCTGCCTTCCTCAAGTAGGGTTAGTAACGTATTGAGTTGAGCCTGCGTAATTGAAAATTTAGGCGGTGTTGTGCGTATTACTTTACTTGAAAGCAGGCGTGCCCAGTAGAGCTCTCGGTCGTCGTAGTTATTGGTATTTATTATGCGTTGCTTGGCGTTTTCCCACAGTTCAAAGCTAAAACGTTGTACTAATGTTTTTGCACTTTTAAAGTTGTTAAGCTCTTTAAATTGTTGCTCAAAACTTGATACTTGTGGGGTAAATGCTTTTAAAACATTGGGCATTGCTAATTGGGCTTTGTTGATACGCTGTTCTTCAACAGTTAAAGGATTACTTAAAGTAGCGAATGAAGAGGCAATTAAGCTGGTCGCTAATAATACTTTGATCATAATATTCCTAATATAAGGCTATTGTTTTATATGTAATTTACTATCCTACGATTGCTAATTTAGAGCAACCCATTAACGTTGAATCGACTGATATTTGCTTTTGTGATTAACTCACTTTGGTTATTGGATTTATAAAGCTAGCATTGAGTCTTTTTTATAAGAAAGTAATTGTGATGGTTACCTTTTACTCAGGTTATATAAATTATCTGGGTAATCGTACACAGTCTATTACAGGAATATAGTGAGCGTTCATACCTATATTGTTCAGGGTAATTATAGGCTGGTGGAGTGAGGGAGAAGTTAAACCTCTTGTAAACACTAACATTACAAGAGGCATTAATTTAAAACTTATTTGGATTGACGTTTGTCGAGAATATAACGAACTGCCATTCTTGCTACGCCGGCTCCAATGCCTGAAACTACCGCCCAAGTTACTGCTTCTTTAATATCTGTATTTTCGCTTGGCTTGTCTTTGGGGGCTGGTTCGTTGGTAACCTTTTCCCACGATTTTTGTAAAGTTTTCCTTGTTAGCATACCTGCAGAAGCTGCTGCCAAACCTATACCTATAGTCGTAATTAGTTGTTTATTACTCATAATGTTCTCCTTTTAATAACTATAAATAGACGTTATTTATGTTTAATTTTTAAAGTATGAACATGCGTAACAGCAATTTACGTTCCGAAAGGCAACATTGCCTATATTAAGTCGTGTTGAATATTGTTTATATAGTAAATACTTTTGCCCTATGAAAACTTGTTTTGTTAAATGTCATGCACCTACAGTCAAAAAATAATAATTTACTATTTTTGGTTAATGAAAAGTTAACAAAGTGGCTTTGTAATGACTGGGATAATTTACATTTCATGACACAGGAATAATAATGAATGATTTAATAAACGATATTGATGTTAATCAGTATCTACCCGCCGCACTTGAATGGTCTACTAATATTTTACTCGCAATTGTAATACTGCTAGTAGGTTTATGGTTTGCAGGAAAGGTTAGAAATTTAATTGTTGGCTTATGCCATAAATATACTCATTTAGATGATACGCTATTTCGCTTTTTAGGCAGTATGGCCCGTTACATTATTTTAGCATTTGTGTTTATTGCAGTGTTAAATCGTTTTGGTGTACAAACGGCTTCAATTATTGCGTTATTAGGCGCTGCAGGTTTAGCAATTGGTTTAGCACTACAAGGTGCTATGTCTAACTTGGCTGCAGGTGTAATGCTATTAATATTTAGGCCTTATAAGGTAAATGATTTTATTGAAGCCGCAGGTCGTTTTGGTAAAGTAACAGAAGTGGATATGTTTACGACTATTTTGCAAACGTTCGACAATCAACAAGTTATTATTCCAAACAGCCAAATTTGGGGTGCACAAATTATTAACCACTCGCATCACCCTATTCGTGGCGTAGATATGCATTTTGGTGTGGCTTACGATGAAAATACAGATGCAGTGCGTAGAGTTATTGATAGCGTGTTAGACAGCCATCCACATATTTTAAAAGATCCGGCCCCATTTGTTGAAGTTGAAACACTTAACAATAGCTCTGTCGACTTTTTAGTTCACCCTTTTTGTAAAGGTGAGCACTACTTTGAAATTTTATATACTGTGCCAGAGCTAATTAAAAAAGCACTTGATGAAAACAATATTGAGATTCCATTCCCTCATCGTAAAGTTATATTAGTAAACGAAAACAAAGATTAGTTAACCAGTAAGCCAATTTTAAAGTGCTTTTTAAGTGTTGAGCCTGGCTTACATAATAACAGTTGATAAAAAATAAAAGCCACTTTGCTAATAAATTTAAACAAAGCGGCTTTTTTATTACTTATTAATAACAAACTCTAATAGCCACTCAGTTTGTTTAGGGCTATTGCACTTCTTCGTCAGTGAATCTAAGTATATCGCCCGGTTGGCAATTTAAATGCTTACAAATGGCATTTAACGTGGAAAACCTGACTGCTTTTGCTCGTCCTGCTTTGAGCACTGATAGGTTTTGTGCCGTTATGCCAATAGCGTGCGCAAGTTCACTTGATTTCATTTTTCGTTTAGCAAGCATTACATCTAAATCAATAATAATAGGCATTAAATAACTAATTCTTGGTCTTGTTGAAGTTTATGGGCTTGTTTCATTATCCATCCGATAACGTAAATAATTAACCCCGATATAAGGCCTATTATATCGGTATCGCTAATTGAAACTACACGCTTAAGCTCTACGTCATCAATAATATTAATGATACTGAAAATTAAGGCAGGGTATAAGGCGACTATAAAAAACTGTAAAACCATTACTGCGCCTAACCATGAAAAACATTGACTATTCTTAGGGCCAAAAATACTGCCATTTCGATACAAGCTAAAAAGGCGTATTAAAATCGCATTTACCAGCAGTAAGAATGCGACTTGAACAAGTCCCAAAAATATAACAGGGTTGTAATTATTGCTTTTAAGGTATGAGGCTGCCTGTTGCCATGAGCCACTTACTTCTAGACCAATCCACATTTTTGTACCACTTTCGCTGCTATAATTTAATAGCTCTGTATTGCTCATTAATACCATGGCACTGCTGACCAACGTTATTAAAAAACCAAAGGCTAATAAAGTTAAAATAAAATTACTCATATATGTGATCTTTTTCATTGTGGTACGTTATTTTTTGTTATTTGAGATAATAGTACAGCATATTTTGATTTTAATTCAGCCCCTTTTAATGCATTACCGTGATGCATCCCTTTTGCTATATATAACTGTTTTTGACTCGATATAGCCTCTTTGTAGAGCTCCTTGGCTAATGAAATAGGTGTTTGCATGTCATTTTCACCCGTCATTATTAGTAGTGGTGATTTATAATCTTGCACCATTTTTAAATTGTTGATGGTTGTTAACTGTTTTGAAAAGTTAATATTTATAAATGGCTTTGCATACCATGGTATACGTGCGCTGGTCATTTGCTTTACGTTTGTAATACTGCCTTCAAGCACCAGACCATCAACAGGGCGCTGTGTTGCAATGTAGCCTGCAATCATGCTGCCCAGCGAGTGACCATGTAAAACGATTGGTATATTGCTTTGTTGTTTAGCAAAGTCGTAAATATCTAGCGCATCTTGTTTCATATTTTTTATGTTAGGTATGCCACTACTTTGCCCATACCCGCGATAATCTAACATTAAGATATTTACTTGCTGCTCGATTAGAATAGTGGCGGGTCCAGCGCTGTTTCTCTGAATAGTAAATTCGTTACCACCAAAATACACAACAGTAGCTTTTGGGTTTGCAATACTTAAATACGTGCCGCGAAGTGTATTTCCATCATGTGCAGATATTTCGATAGGTGTTATTTGTACTGAATTATTGATGGCTGAAAGTGTGCTTAACGTTATGTTTTTATTTGGTTTAATAAAGTGGGACTCACTAATATTTATTGTTTTACATGCTGTTTGGCTAAGTATTAGTAGTATCAAGATGATTAAATGTAAGGAGTGTTTCATATTTAGATCCATTAAATTAAAACACTAAAATGGCATTTTTATTATTGATAATCAATGTTTAATTATCGTTATTCGATAATTAAATAGTGCAGCTTTTATGATGGGTGGAAATTTTGTTACTTGCCACAGTATTTATACACTTAATATTCTATGAAGCGTTTTTAACATTATTTATAGCTAGTCTTTCATTGAACGCCATGCAAATGTTGAGGCGGCTATAACAATTGCAATGGCTATTCCTAAGTACAGGGTTTCTATTGTGCCGCCAAATTCAACTGCATGTTCTAAAAATAGTATGACAAGAACAACTGAGGTTACTTGTACGAGGGTTATTTTTAGATCGTGAAAGTCTTTAATATTAAAAGCGGCTAAAAACTTACTTTCTTTTGATTTAGCAGGCGATATGAATAAGCGGTATAAGCTAATGGCAATTACTTGTAGGGTAATACCGATTAATAGTAAATCGAGAATTTTAAGTAGTTCAACTATGAGGGCTTTACCTGCTTTTGCAGAATCTGGTAGGTCGAGAATGGTTGAAACCACTATATTAAAAACAATATTAATACACGAAACATAAACAAGAAGCGATGATAATGCTGCGGTAATAACCGCGATGACAACTAAAAAACGACTGGTTTGGAATATATTTTCCATGCTGCTCAACTTTATAATTAGACGTAACTTATACGAAGCATAGTATATGTTAGATCCCTAAGTTACTATTTAAACAGAGTAACTAACGCGAGACCATATTGAATTACTTAGCCCATCTTTATTTTGCAAAGCCAACGGCTGATTCTCATTTTGGAAACTTATTGGGCGATTTTGGTGGCCACAGGCATGTGGCGCAACTTAGTGAGCCTGTAAAAAATGCGCTTAGTAATCACTATTTAGTTGATAAATTTACCGACTCTCACCCAATTGTTAAAGAAGCAAAACAGTATTTTTCACCAATGCGCAGGCGCTTTGCTGGTGTGGCAGTAGATGTTGTGTTTGACCACTTTTTAATTATGCATTGGCAACGGTTTAGTGATCAGCCCTTGAGTGATTTTAAACGTAACAGTTTTGGGCTTTTAAATCAGCGGTTAGCTCACATGCCGCCGCGTATGCAGCGGGTTGTTACTAGTATAACTAAACACGATTGGTTTAAAGATTACGAAACCATTAATGGTGTGGGGGCTGCGTTGGATAATATTGCTGATCGTATTCGTTTTGCCAACCAATTTACTGGCGCTGCTGAAGATATAAAGCGCCATTACAACCAATTAGATGCCGCTTTTTTAGCGTTTTTTCCAGAATTAATAGCGCATGTAAAAGAGTTTAATACTGAACGCACTTGAGCTTTGTTTGTAATTACAGGCAAAGGTTTTTGTTAATGCTGTTTAGTCGTCTGGGCCGTTTAAGGTAAATTTTAGGTGCTTTCGCATATCTTTTAAAATAACGCCTTTTTTAAGCATTGCGCCGCTTAATCGTTTTTGCCATTTTAATATGTCAGGCTCGGCGGCATCAAGGGTTTGCTGGTTTTCAAACTGAAAACACATAAGTAACGAGCCTGGGAATAAGTGATACTCCACGTCAAACCAACATTGCAGCATACCGGGTAGTTCGGCTCGGCCTTGCTCTTCTATTTTATCGGCAACGTTAAGCACAAGCGCTTGTTGTTTTTCTTGCACTTTAGATAGTTTTTTCATTGTAGTGTTCCACTTGAGGGCATAATAATAGCCAGAGTGAGTCATTATACATAAGCTTTTAATGGCCAACACCTTAAAGCTAAGTTAATAATAATTTAGGTATAAATATAAGCTTAAACGCAGTAACTTTACTCGCTGCTTTTAGCATGGTTAACTTGGCGCTGCTTTTGTAAAGTGGGGTAAATACGCAAACAATAGTCATTAATTACGCCTGTTTTGTGTATAACAATAATAATTGCAGCCACTAAAGTGTTATTAATTAATGATTAAGAGACGTGATAACGCAAGTTAAACGTAACGCTATGGTAGCAGTTTTAATATGTATAAAGGCGTTGTTTTTAAAATTTAAAAAGGAAGTTGTGTTGTGAAAAATATGGTTGTTTTACTTTTAGGTATGTGGTTTTTAAGCGGGTGTACGACTACCAATAACATTGAGTTTCCTGATGTTGAAAACAACGTTGCTTACTCTAAAGTAGCGTCGCTTGATTTTGTAAATGCAAATGAAAAAGTACCTTACGGGAGTGATGAATCACAATTTGCATTACTGTGGCGCGCCACGCAAGCTGAGCAAAGTACATCAAAGCCGTTAGTTGTATTGCTACATGGTGGCTGTTGGCTAAGTGCATACGATATAAAACACACCTATGCATTAAGCACGGGCTTAGCACAAGCAGGATTTAATGTGTGGTCGGTGGAATATCGCCGCAGTGGTAAAAGCGGTGGTGGCTGGCCTGTAACTTTTGGCGATATTAAAGCCGGTATTTTAGCATCCAGTGTCTACAACAGTGGCGAATTTAAATTGAATAATACAGTGGTTATTGGGCACTCGGCTGGTGGTCATTTAGCGTTACTAGCGGGTGGACAAATGAGTGAATTAAAAGGCGTAATTGGCCTTGCTCCCATTACCGATATTAAAGCCTATGCGGCAGGTACAAATAGCTGCCAAAAAGTCACTAAAGATTTTATGCAAGGTATGCCAAGCGATAAACCTAACGAATACACTCAGGCCAACCCAAGTGAGCAACCATTGCATCAACAAAGCATTATTTTACAAGGTGCGAATGACAGCATTGTTCCTGCGTATAATTTAGAACAGCTTAATAGACCAGTAGATTTACTCGAAGGGGTGGGGCATTTTGATTGGATACACCCAGGTTCTGCTGCTTTTAGCACCTTAGTTAAACATTTAAACGGAATCGATAAATGAATTTTGATGATATTGTAGCGCTTGATAAAGCTGATGTATTGGCAGGCAAGCGTGATGAATTTGATTTACCCGCAAACACTATTTATTTAGATGGTAACTCGCTAGGTGCTTTACCTAAAGCGGTTAAGACCAGAGTGGCGCAAGTAGTGAGCGAGCAGTGGGGGAGCCATTTAATTAGGAGCTGGAATGATCACCAATGGATTGATTTACCTACACAGGTTGGCGAAAAAATAGCGCCCATAATTGGTGCTGAAAAAGGCCAAGTCATTTGTTGTGATTCGATTTCAATAAACTTATTTAAGCTTTTAAGCAGCGCGCTTATGTTAAACACTGGCCGTAGTAAAGTGTTGTCGACACAAGATAATTTTCCGACCGATTTATACATGGTGCAAGGTTTAAGCGATTTATTAGGTACTGACTTATGTCAATTAAAACTAGTTGAAGAGCAATATATTGAACAAAACTTGACTGACGATATAGCGGTATTGTTACTTACCCAAGTTAACTTTAGAACTGGTAAGCTTTTGAATATGCAAAAACTTACTGAGCTTGCCCATAAAAAAGGTATTTTAGTAATATGGGATTTAGCACACAGTGCAGGTGCGTTGCCGGTTGAGCTGGATAAATGCAACGTTGATTTTGCAGTAGGCTGTGGCTACAAATATTTAAATGGTGGCCCTGGCTCACCTGCCTTTTTATACGTTGCCAAGCGCCACCAAAGTGCCGTTAAACAGCCATTGAGTGGTTGGATGGGGCATGCAAAGCCATTCGCGTTTGATGCTCAATACGAGTGTGCAGCAAGTATTAATCAGTATTTATGTGGTACGCCAAGTGTGATTGCTATGAGTGCGTTAGACGCTGCACTTGATGTGTGGGAAAGCGTAAAAATAAGCGATGTGAGGGCTAAGTCGATTGCTTTAGCCGATGTGTTTATTGCTTTAGTGCATTCGCATGCTAGCTTGGCTGATTTGCGCTTAAGCTCTACTGAAGATTCAATCCAACGCGGAAGCCAATTGGCTTTTTCGCATAATCACGCATTTGCTATTTGCCAAGCATTAATAGAAAAAGGCGTTATTGCTGATTTTAGAGCGCCTAATATTTTACGGTTTGGTTTTACGCCTTTGTACACCTCGTTTGAAGATGTGTGGAACGCGGTAAATACGTTAGTTGATGTAGTTACAACAAAGTTATACGCCGAGCCACGGTTTAACTTGGCGGGTAAAGTAACTTAATAAAGCGGGCTAATTGCTTTGGTTTATTTTGCTTAAGCAATTAGCCTCCAGCTGTATTATAAGTTTGCCATTAACTATTGAAATTTAAAGTTTTTCATTGTGTGTTGCAGGGTTTCAGTGTTGAGTCGCATTTCATTAAATATTTCTTCTTGCTTACGTGCTGCTTCAACTTCGTGGTTGGCGTATTCAAATACGCTTGCAGCATCCACTGCTATATTCGACGCAACTGCCGACTGTTGTTCTGCGGCTGATGACACGTTCATGGCTAAGTTTTCGAGTACTTTACTTTGTGCATGCACTTGCTCGGATACCGCTCTTGCTTGATCAAATCGTTCTAATGTGGCTTTTGATAATTTAGTACTTGCCACAATAGAGCTAACTACTTGGTCGCTGATAGACTGTAACTCGCCGAGCAAAGACGAAATTTTTTCTGATGATTCTTTACTGTTTCCGGCAAGGCTTCTTACTTCGTCGGCAACAACGGCAAACCCTCTACCATGCTCACCTGCTCTTGCTGCTTCAATAGCGGCATTGAGCGCTAGTAAATTAGTTTGCTCGGCAATGCTACTAATTGAATCTAAAATGGACGATATGCTCGCTACCTGCTGATCCATTTTACTTACCACTTCTTCTACGTCAGACATCCCCGTTGCAAGCTCAGTAATTGAGCTTTGGCTGAGTTTGTTATCTTCTATCAACAGATTGGCTTGTTTGTTTAACTCGTCACTAGAGCTGAGAGTTTCAGAAGCTGAGCCTGCTATTTCGCGGCTTGTTGCGGCCATTTCTTCTATTGCGGTGGCTATATTACTCGCCATAGCCAATGTTTTGTTTGAATCATCAAGGACTGTTTTTGTTGCATTACTCATATCTTCACTGAGTTTTGAGCCCGAATTTATTGAGTGGTCGAGCCCTAATAGCAGGTCTTTAAAAGCGAAAATAGTATTGTGGATAGCATTTGATATTTCGCCGAGTTCATCTTTACTTTTGAGCCTTATATCTATTGTTAGGTCGCCTTTTTCGGCTTTAAGTAAGAGTGACGTTAGTTGGCTTAATTCCTTTTTGAGAGTACTTAATAAATGAAAGTTTAAGTATGCGATGATCACAAGTGTAACCAAAAAGTAGATAATAGTGAGTGTAAGCGTTGTATCGGCCGCTTCTTTTAGTTCAAGGCCATCTTTGTCAACAGTACTCCATTGGCTGTCTAGTACTTTTTTAATTTGAGTTATTTGTTGTGTTGCCATTGGAAACCACACAGAGGCTGCCGGCAAAGCTGTAAAGTTGGGCGATTCTGTGTTGAGCAATGTGTTTGTTATTGCATTAATTTTACGTGAGTCAGCGCTTTGTATAATGCTGTTAAAGCTTTGTAATTGTTGGCCTTGCAAATTAGCTATTAAATATTGGTTGAGTAAATCTATTTCTGAATTGTATAAGGCAATATTTTGCTGTGTAACACTCGTTAACTGCTTTTTAGCTAAAGTGCCATTTATTTTCCCCCTATTTTGGCCCAAACGTTCTTTGTATTGCGCGAGCAAAAAAGCAATGTTTAGATCTTTAGATAATACCGGGTGCTTTATTTGGCTACTCAGGTTAGCCGCTACATCGAGTGCAATTTGATTTAATTTACTGTAAAACGCGAAAGCACCGGGGGCTGCTTTATTATCAACCTGGGTACGTAATGCCGCTTTTTTTGCATTGTGATCAAAAAGAATACTTAAATTTTTAGAGACCTTTGTAGAGTTTTTAGTTAGTTGATCACTTACCGACTCTAAATGCTGTATTGAAGCATCTGCTTTTTGGCGTTGCGCGAGCACTTTGTTTTTAGCCTCGGCTGAACCACTTCCTAAAAAGCCTGCAGTTAACCCTCGCTCTACAGCATGGTTATGTGCCACTTTTTCCAGTGCATCTAACAAGCTAATTAATGCAATATCTTGCTGCAGTGTTTGCGACTCCTGCCATTTATTCGCTATGTTTTGTATCAGCAATATAAAAATAAAAACCATTAATATGATTGATGTTAACAAAGAGAGTTGAATGATAGATAGTCGGCCAAGTAAGCGATTCATAGGGTTAGTCCTGTTGTGTATTTATCTCGGTATTTTGGCTAAACAAGGGTTAAGCAAATAAATAGCCATTAACTATTTAATACATAAAGCTTAGTGTAGTTTTTAATAAATTCACTTGAATACGTGAGTTAATTTAGTAAATGATGCTATGTGTGAGGTACTTAATCGCGGCTTGTTTACAAATCATTGCATTTTTGTAACCGTTTTGGTGGTGGTTACCTTGTTATTGTTTTGCTTAAGTTGAGATAATGCTAGGTGAACCAATTTAACGGACTAATTAAAATGAATAAATTTATACTTACCCCGCTTGCTATTACACTTTCTTTAACGCTTAGCGCATGTGGTGGCTCTTCATCAGAAAGTAGCTCTGGCGGCTCGTCAAGCGGTGGCAACACAGCCCAACTTCAAACTATTGCTTTACAAACATTAACTCGCGAATGCGGGGCTGATTCTGCGTATCAAGCAGATGTTGTTTTTCATAATGATGACGGCGATGCTATTGGTTCTGTTAAAACCGATGCAGAAGGTAAATTTTCAGGTGAGTTACCCTCAGGCACCAAGCATGTATCAGTATTAGGTGATGTGTTTGATGAAGAAGACGGTGGTTATAAGCAAATTATCACTGAGCTTGATATTGAAAATAGAACTAATTTAGGCACCTTTTATTTTAATGATTTCACAGGTGATTGTGGATGTACTGAATATAGTGTTGATACAACAGCGCTAAGTACGATTGCGTCTGATTACACAATATATCAATCACAAGGTAACGAAGTTTCGGGGTCTGTAAATGTTTGCCCGAATGATAATAAGCTTTATTTAACGGCGCTTTCTAGTTACTCAGTTGATGCAAAAGCTGCCGTTATTGATATACCGGTAAACTCATCAGTTATTACCCTAACAGATGAAGATTTTATTCATGACGGTGTTGAAGTTCCTGTTCAATTAGATATTGATGCAGATTATGCTAGTACTCGAGGTTATATAGAAGCTGATAATACGTATAGGTTTGTTCAATATAGTGGTTCTGAAATATCAAACACGCTTTTTGTATTCCCAACAGTAACTGAGCATAATTTTTATGTGCAACTTGATTTTATGTCAGACCTTATGAATGTAGATGGTGTTGATGTTGAGTTTCAAAGCTATGCCCGAAGCGCAGTAGATACTAATGGTGATTATCAGCTGACCACACTTCCGATCGTTACTGACGATTTAGGATTTAGTTTACTTCAATTTGCTGAAAACAATGATTCAAGTTTTGACTTTGGTAATGTTGACAATCGGTTTGCTCGCACAATATGGGATTACAGCTTTTTAGTTGATGATTCTGCTGAAAGCCGATTTGATTGGACAATAAAAGCGGGCATAAGTGGTCAAATTCCAGATTTGTCTTTTGGTAGTGTGTTCCCTGAACCCACTGATGAGGTTATTTTAGAAGAGTTAACGGTATTGCTTTATGGCTATGCCGGTAATGCAACCGATGCAAACAGTTATGCAAAACTTTTAGATACGATGTCTGAAGGTGGGCATTTAACTAAGCCAGAGTTTAGTAATTATGTATATACATTTGTGAGTGCTGAAATATATTAGTCATTGCGTTTAGTTATGTATTAAAAGGCCACACTTGTGGCCTTTTAAAAATAATGTTTTAGCTTTCGGTCGACGTAAAAAGTTTATTGGGTAAAATCAATATTCTCAATTAGGTGTACCGTAACATCAGCACTGCACGTTACTGTTAAGTTACTTGCTTTAGTTGGTAGTGTTTGGCATTGCAAGTTTTTTACTTGTGCAATTCCAGCTGTTTGTGCGACGGCCTTTTCAGAAAAATCCTGTCTTGAATAGCGTGTGTTACTTTTGTTTGAGTCAACATTAATAACAGTCGTATTAGTCTTCGATGTTGAAGCAATAACAACACCGTTTACTTCCTCTGTAGCTAGTTGAACTATTTCTTTTTTGGCGCGTTCTCTTAAGCTTTTTACAGTTTCCTCATCATTACCCATCACCGTGGTAGATCTGTTTAATGTTTTAACAATAGGGTTATTATTAATATCTTTTTTGTAATGTATTTTAAAGCTACCACTCGATTTTTCGGTTTGCTGAGGTTTTATTTTATTGCTTTCAGCTAAAGGAATAACGATGTCGTATTCATTATTTTTACTGGAAGCACACCCCGCTAAAAAAGTAACTAGGATTAGCGGTAATATTTTCATTTTAGGCCTCTTTGTTTTTTATGCGCATCACTTAATACTTTGTAGTCTTCCACCTCTTTTATTGAATCAAGAATATCAAAGTTTCTAGGATCAATAAGATTCGCTTTTGTCATTAAGTCATAAGCTTCTGTATGTTTGCCCTGCATTAATTTTATTAAACCTTGGTTGTGAAGGGCTATGGCTTGATCTTCAATTGAATTACTATTTTGAGCAACTTGTTCAAAAATACTAAAAGCTTGGCTTAAACGGTCTTTTTTTACATACTCTATACCTAAATCAATATTTTCATCTTCCCCATTTAGGTAATTAAGTTTTACTAAAGAACGATATGGGGAAACTTGTTTAACAACAAAGTCAGCCGCCTTTTCTATTAAAAAGTCAGCAACTTCAGAGTCGGTCCGGAGCTTATCTTTTGCTTTACTTCTATTTTCGCTTGAGCTTTTTTCTTTACTGTAAGTAAATGTTTCAGAGGCACTATTTAGTGTTTGCTGGCCATAAATAACGTAATAAGTTAGGGTTAAAGTTTGTTTAACCGATGCATGATAGCTGTACCACGTTTCTTTTTTTCCTTCATGCTTTTCACTCCATGAATTACGCTCTACTCGAGATGGTGAAATTTCACCAACCAGCTTATAGGGGGAATTGGCATGTACCTTTACATATCCATGTCTCATTAATTTAGATTTTATTTTTGCCGAAAGCGCATTTCCCTTAATGTTATATTTATCGCCGTTAAAACCAACTACAGCAATATGATCAAGAGCAAGGCCTGACTTACTAGGCATATTCATTGTTGAATCAA
>NZ_NTLW01000051.1:0-7549 GCF_002632075.1 Pseudoalteromonas sp. ESRF-bin5
ACAAGCTTACCTGAAGGCCCTGATCGTATGGGTATGCTAATGGGGCAGTTGCTTACTAAACGTATTAAAATGCAAGGCTTTATAATTTTTGACGACTACGGCCACCGCTACGATGAATTTGCCCAAGACATGCAAAAGTGGCTGCAGGATGGCAAAGTACAATACCGCGAGCACATGGTAGAAGGTATTGAAAACACTGTAAGCGCATTTAACGATATGATCAGTGGTAAAAACTTTGGTAAAACCGTTGTTAAAATCAACGATGCACTTTAACTAAAATATACAAACACAGCGTTGCTGCAACCAGCAACGCCAACAAGGACTGACATGATAAAACTACACCATTTAAATAAATCGCGCTCAAAACGTATTATTTGGCTTTTAGAAGAACTAGAAGTTGATTACGAAATTGTTGCTTACCAACGTAACAAAGACACATTTTTAGCGCCTGATGAGCTAAAGCAAGTTCACCAACTCGGTAAGTCGCCAGTTATTGAAGACGATGGCTTAATTGTTACCGAATCTGGCGCTATTACTGATTACTTAATTACTAAATACGGTAACGGAAAGTTTGCACCAAAGGCTGGCACCGCTGACTACGTTGATTACCAACAATGGCTACACTTTGCTGAGAGCTCTGCCATTTTACCGCTACTACTTAAAATGTTTGTGCTTAAAGATGGCGCTAAAACACAATTTTTAGAAGGCTACGCCGACGCCGAAACCGCTAAAGTTATTAGCTACTTTAACGACCGGCTAGAAGGTAAACGTTATTTAGTTGGCGACACCCTAACCGGCGCCGATTTCATGATGTCGTTTATTGTTGAAATTGTTAAAAACTCAGGCCAGCTAGGTCACTTTAAAAATCTAGTAAAATACGACGAGCAATTGCAAAGCCACGAGAAGTTTCATACGGCTAATGAGCTAGAAGCTAAATACGACTAAATTTATACGCCTATGACTGTGGAAACACAGTCATAGCAAACATTTTTGCTGCTCTGTTTTATTTACACTAATTTGCTCAAGCGTATTAAAATTCAATTAAAAATAATTTATCTGAATCATTGTGCTGTAGAGTAAAACTCTAAAGTTCTCATTTTTAGTCAACCAATCGATAACCCACGGCCGGTTCTGTTAAAATATATTTTGGACTCGCAGGGTTAGCCTCTAGTTTTTGTCTGAGCTGTGCCACATGGACTCTTACGTATTCAGGACGCTCTACATACTGCGCCCCCCAGATATGGCTTAAGATTGCATTATGGGTGAGTACTTTATTTTTATTTTGAAACAGCAATAAGAGTATTGCGTACTCTTTTTTAGTGAGTTTTACCTCACCTCCAGAAGCAGTAACACTGTGCTTTTGCGGATCTATTTTTATATTCCCGCAGGTAAATGCCACACTCGGTTGGCTTTGGGTGCGTAATAAAACCCGAATTCGGGCTAGCAACTCATTCGCGCTAAACGGTTTAGTAATATAGTCATTTGCCCCATTATCAAGCGCTGTGACTTTTTCAACTTCGCCATCTCGAGCTGAGAGTACTAAAACAGGTAAGGCACTCCATTGTCTAAACTCAATTAACCAGTCTTGACCATCCATGTCTAAAAGGCCTAAGTCTAACAATACAAGATCGTAACTTTGCTCACTTAAACGTGCAAAGCCATCTAACCCTTTATCACAAATACTTAGCTCGTAGCCACTGGCTTGCAACAAAGTTTTTAAAAAGCTTTGTAGTGGGGGAGAATCTTCTAATATCAAGATTTTAGTCATTACTTTTTTCCCAGATTAACTTTGCGTACGCCATATTTGTTTCGTTATTAATTGTTAATGTAAATGTGCCCTGATGAAATTTAGCAACCACATCACAAATAATGCTGCCTAACCCAACGCCTTCATTGCTACTTGTTTGCGCTTTAGTGATCACGTTATTAGTGAGAATTAGCTGATAACATATCTTTTGCTGATTGCTACTTCGAGTAAATTCAACGCTCACCTTTTTATCACCATAACGCCATGCATTTTCGAGCATATTAGCCAGCGCAATTTCTAACAAAGTCACATCCCCTTCGCATGTTGTCTGAGCGTCTATATTGGTATTTATGACAAAATCAGTGAGTTGCTGCTGCCTTCTAGCTTTAGCTTCACTAAGTAGTGCTTGTAAGTTTATTGTTTGCCAACTTAGGTTTTCACCCATTTTATTAACTCGGCTTAACTCCATTACTTTATCAAAGTGCTCATTTAGTATTTTACTTTGCTCATAAATATTACTCGCTTGCTCTTTTATCACGATGTCACTGAGGGTAATCTCATCATCTGCAAGCATGCTCGATGCGCCCATAATAGTCGCCAGTGGTGTACGTAAATCGTGAGACAAACTGCGTAAAAGTGCATTTTTAGCGCGCTCTAATTCCGCTTGCACCGAAATAGCAGCCGACTGTTGGCGTAATAACGTTTTTTCATGTACCTGATAAAGAAGCGAAATAGCGGTGTCCGCAAAGGATTTTTGCCCTTGCGTTAACCGTTTAGTAAAATTAAACCCGCCCCAGCTAGGGTTAACTTCACTAAGCAATATAAACTCACTATTGCCCTGCGATGCTGCAGGTATAAATGTACAAGATGTGTTTAAATGCTTACTGATGCGCTGCACAAAGTACTTTTTTTGTTCATCCAGCGTATCTAGGCTGTTTAAGTCTTTGGCCAGTTCGTACAAGGTGCGACTATTACTTGCATGTAATTGCACATCCCTAACTTTAGTACTGAGCTCCCCTGCCAATTGGCTGATCACAAAACCAACAATGAGCATAACCATAAAGGTTACTAGATATTCTATGTTTTCAATATGAAAAGTAAAATTTGGGGCAACAAAAAACCAATCTGTACACGCTACACACACTAAGGTGGTCAGTATGGCAAGACGACGATTACTGCGCACAGCAACCCAAGTCACCCATAATAACTGAAGCATCACGATATCGGTGGTAGTAAACCAATTACGCATAGGGTAAATGGCAATAACAACAATTAATGGCATTATTACTGCCAAAAACAATGCGTTATACCAACGTGGTTTAGCCTCTACCTGATTCATTAATTATTCCTCTAACATTTGAGCACCTAGATTACTGCCTTTTCGATATTGCCTCTATAAAGTTTTTATAAAGTTTTTTATCTGATTCGTTAAATCTTTATAAAGCTTTTAACGCCTACCTTCATTGTTACTTTAATAACTCATATTCTAACTTCAGCAGAAGGAGTAATAGGTGTGTTGGGTTGGATAAAAATAGTGATGCTTACAGCCTATGTATTAACTGTTTATTGACCAAATGAACTTTACCACTTCTTTCTTTTAACTTTAATTTAGGTATCAACATGGCACATTTTACAGTGATCGGATTAGGTCGATTTGGCATTGCAGCAAGCCTTGAGTTAATTCATTTAGGGCATACAGTCACTGGGGTTGATAGTAACCCTAAACTGGCTGAAAAATATGTTGAGCATTTATCAGAAACCGTTGTTTGCGACTCCACTGATGAAGCCGCACTTAAAGAGCTTGATTTAGCGAGCAGTCAGGCCGTTTTAGTGGCGATTGGAGAAGACATGCAATCGAGCATTCTGTGCACCCTTGCATTAAAAAACCTAGCTGTTAAGCAAATATGGGTAAAAGCGAGCACTAAAGCACATCACACAATTATTTCTAAGCTGGGTGTAACACGCATCATTCATCCTGAAGAAGAAATGGGCGTGCGCGTTGCACAAGCGCTTAATTACCCTGTAGTAAACGACTATATTTCCTTAGGCAATGGCTTATACGTTGTTGAAGTAAGTATAAAAGCGCACTTACATAAAACAAAACTAGGGCATTTACTTAAAGAAATAAAAGGCACTGTAAACCCATTATTGGTCAAGCGCGCAAAGCAAACGTTTGTCAAACTTGATGACGACTTTGAGTTACTTACCTACGACATTTTACTGTTATCAGGTAATCGAGTCGAACTAAACTATCTTGCACCAAGGCTTTTATAATTATGGTTTTATGGCACCCTCTCAAAACGCCTATTGAGCGAAAAGCCAATGGGCATAAAAAACTCAATGCGGCTCCACCGCTTGTTCTCTGCTGTAGTTTTTTAATATTAATAACGCTAGGAGCCTTGGCGTTAAAACTACCTTTTGCAACCTATGCGCCTATTTCATGGATACAAAGTGCGTTTACAGCTACCTCCGCGGTGACTGTAACCGGATTAGTTGTAGTCGATACCGGTTCAGTGTTTACTCCTTTTGGACAAGGCGTTATTGCGCTATTAATTCAACTAGGTGGTCTGGGTTTAATGACCTTTGCGGTTGTAACTTTAATGGCACTGGGTAATAAAGTTGGCTTTATTCAAAAAACAGTGACCAAAGCAGCGTTTAATCAAACAGATACATCGACTTTGGTAAATACCGCTAAGTCTGTTTTGCTATTTGCGCTAATCGTTGAATCTGTAGGCATTATTATTTTAACGCTGTATTGGCTACCCGAAATGGGCTTACAAAAAAGCTTTTTCCATGCACTTTTTTATACTATTAGCGCTTTTAACAACGCAGGGTTTGCATTAAGTCCTAACAGCTTAATGCAATATGTAGAAGACCCCGTTGTAAATTTAACAATTACCTGTTTGTTTATTATTGGTGGCCTAGGCTTTACCGTATTAACCGATTTATATAAATCAAAGCGTTGGGCTAAGCTCAGTCCCTACAGTAAATTAATGCTGATCAGCACTGTTATTATTAACGTTATTGCATTGTTGCTTATTTACGTAATTGAATACGATAATCCAAAAACACTGCAGCCGTTATCTGAAACAGGTAAATGGCTAGCAGCTTGGTTTCAAGCCGTTACCCCTCGTACTGCGGGGTTTAATACCATTGCTATTGAAGAGTTAAAAAATGCAAGTACCGCTTTAACTATGATGCTTATGTTTATCGGTGGCGGGTCTTTGAGTACTGCAAGTGGCATAAAGGTCGTTACGTTTATCGTTTTAATATTAGCAACCTATAGCTACTTAAGGCGTGACAAGGGCGTCACCGTGTTACGCCGAGAAATAGACAAAGATTCAGTGTATAAAGCATTAGCCTTAACCGTTATTTCAGCGGGAGTCACTTGGTTGGCTATTTTTACATTACTGGTCGTTGAAGATGCACCTTTTTTAGATATTGCTTTTGAAGCGGTATCGGCACTGGGTACGGTAGGACTTTCACGCGGTTTAACGTCATCGTTATCACCGCTGGGAGAGTTTATCATTATGTTTTTAATGTTTATGGGCAGAATAGGTCCGCTCACTCTCGCCTACTTTTTAGCAAGTCCACGAAGTAAAAAACTAAGATACCCAAGCGCACAACTCTCTATTGGTTAAAAACACAAACGCGGGTTTATTAGTTAGTCCGTATTTTTAAATACCGGCTATTTCGCGCTCTGTAATACACTCGTTCGAGGCCATTTCAAACTCACGGCAAGTAAGTGGGCGGTTTTCATAAATGGTACACATTAGCGTATTGCGGTCGAGTGCTTGGCACCAACCATCATCGCCGCGTTTCATTACTTCGCTGCCCCACTTGTCGTAATCAATGTACTGAAAAGGCACACCGGTGTCGGTTACTATGCGCACTTCTAATTGGCAACAACACGCTTGGCAGTTAGCGCAGGTTACGGACTCAGGTGTAGAGGAAATAGTTTTACTTGGAATAACAGTATTAGGCATAGCGGCTTAAATAAAAGAAACACGCTAAGTAGGATACACGAGCAGGCTAAACGTGCTAGTTAATTTTAATGGTGAATAAATAGAATAATAAAAAGCGTGCTACTCGTTAACACGCTTTATTGTTGGCTTTTAATTTTAAATTAAAAGTTTAATACCACCTTCACATCATCAGACACAGCAGATGTCGAAACAAACCCAATCGTATTTGGGTTAGCTGCAACCATTTTGATCACCTCTGAGTCATTTTCTAGCTCTTTGGGTGGTGTTCCTTTTCCCGTAAAAATAAGCTTTGACCAATAGGCTCTTAACTGCGACGCACTTTTATTAAGCAGTTTACTGTTAAACTGCTCCGTAGTAGGATTTTTTGAATCTTGTGAAATTGGAATGATCGTATTGCCATTACTAAACGACTTTTCTTTTCCGGTATAAATTCGACTAATGACGGACTCATCAAAACTACTCTCGTTTGAAGGATGTACAATAATAGCAAAATCAGCAAAGGCAACATTGCTAAACAAAAACAGTACACATAACATTAATTTTTTCATTTTTAATTCCCCTTAAAATACAACATCAACACCAAGCGTGATTGCTTTACTATCACCCGCTACCGCTAACTCGAATGAATCATCTTTTACCCTGTCGTACTGCATTTTGAGTGCCGCCGAAGGATGAAAATCCCAACGAACCCCCACCGCAAAGGTATTATGGCTTTCAGTATCTCCCTCACCTTCTTGCTCAAAATCTGAAAACATCACATAAGGCGTAATTGCATCAAACCGATACCCTGCACTGATCATATAAGTGTCTAGGTTTCCGTCTAGATCTAAACGGTTAAGTTCGCTTAGTACAAAAAAGTCGCCAAAATCAAAATTGGCAGCTAAGCCATAGAATTTGCCATCACGGCTATCTTTTCCATCCCATAAAACCGGCTCTCCAGAACGAAAGCGTTTATTAGTGTATTGCATATGCGTTACTCTCAATTCAAGCCAATCATGGCTTAACGAAAGTACACCACCTAGCATATCTTCCCAAATTTCTCGGGTAGGCTCTTGAAAGAAAAAGTCTGATAGCAGTTTGTTGTCGTCATCGTCTTCTTTACCAGCATACACATTAGCAGACACACCCCACTCTCCAATCGAGCCAGAATAGAGAAGGTTTATGCCCTCATAGTTAAATACTTGCCATGTATAATTGTCGGCAGGTTACGCATCCATACATATGCGTAACCTACGTCAAAAAAATCTGAGTAATAAAAAAGAGGCAAACGCTTTTTACCTGCTTGAACCGTCCAATTATCATTTATTTCGTACGAAATATATGCCCACTCAAAATTAGCATCAAAATCGTTTACACCTCGGGCAACAATTTGACCTGTGACAGATAAGCCCTCACCAAGATCCCCCGACACTTGTATACCAATTAACGACTCTGGAGAGAAAGATAAGTCTTCTGTGTAGCCACTCACATTAGGGTAGTCAGCCAAAAAGGTTGGCTCAACACCATATTGCGGCACACCACTTCCACTGAGTACTTTACCCGCGTTAATACTTGCAAAGCCTGAAATATTAATTTCAGCGTAACTAGTCCCTGAAATAAACACTCCTAACAGCATCAATTTTTGCAGTTTCATCGTTCACCTCGTTTTATATGACCTTAATAGTCATGTTGAGTATAGTTAAACGCTGAAAAAACAAACAAAAATTTAACATTTTTTATAATTATGCAGGTTTGATCATTACTTTAATGGCTATCTGCCAAGCAGTGTGGCTTTTATATCGCTATACCGCTGTTGCTCACAAAGCGCAAATCCGCT
>NZ_NTLW01000177.1:0-10330 GCF_002632075.1 Pseudoalteromonas sp. ESRF-bin5
AGCAAGTTCACAAATAATTCAATGTTTTTTAGTGAATTATGCCAACTTAATTTTACTCTTGTAATGGCTATATGGTTATTAAACCATATACATCGCGCCATTTACATGCAAAGTTTCGCCTGATACATACGCAGCAGCGTCAGATGCTAAATAACACACTGCAGCTGCAATTTCGTCAGGTTGACCTAAACGACCCGCTGGCACATTAGCTAAAGTGGCTGCTTTTTGGTCATCGGTTAGCTCGTTGGTCATATCTGTTTGGATAAAACCCGGTGCAATTACGTTTACTGTAATACCGCGCGAGGCAACTTCGCGTGCAAGTGATTTAGAAAAACCAATAACACCCGCTTTAGCTGCAGCGTAGTTAGCTTGCCCTGCATTACCCATAGTGCCTACTACCGAACCAATATTAATAATACGGCCGTTCTTTTTCTTCATCATTGGGCGTAATACTGCCTTAGACAAACGGAAAATAGAGCTTAGGTTGGTGTCGATAATATCGTCCCACTCGGCTTCTTTCATTCGCATCAGTAAATTGTCGCGCGTGATACCTGCGTTATTTACTAGTACGTCAATATCGCCTAAGTCGGCTTTTATTGCTGCCAAAGTAGCCTCAATTGAAGCTGGATCGGTGACGTTCAATGCATAACCTTTACCGTTATCACCTAAATAGTCACTAATGTTAGCCGCACCTGACTCGCTTGTTGCTGTACCAGCGACTTTTGCGCCTTGTGCAACCAGCATAGTTGCAATTGCTTTACCAATACCACGGCTTGCGCCTGTAATTAGGACAACTTTGCCCTCTAAAGAAAATAAGTTAGACATTTTTTTACTCTTATTTAGCTGTATCAATTGAAGCGGCGTCGTTTACTGAGCCACATACCATTGCTTTATCAATTCGTTTTGCCAAGCCTGTTAATACTTTACCCGGACCAAATTCGTAGCTCTGCGTTACACCTTGCGCTACTAATGCTTGCACGGTTTCTGTCCAGCGTACTGGACTGTATAATTGACGCACAAGTGCATCTTTAATCGCGTTAGCTGAACTTTCTGCTTTTACATCTACATTATTGATTACATCACACTTAGGTGTATTAAATGTTAAAGCGGCTAAATCATTCGCCAGTTTTTCTGCTGCCGGCTTCATCAGTTCGCAGTGCGAAGGCACACTAACCGATAGCGGTAATGCGCGTTTTGCGCCCGCTTCTTTACAGGCTACTGAGGCTCTATCTACTGCCGCTTTATGCCCGGCTATTACAACTTGACCTGGTGAATTGTAGTTAACTGGCGATACAACTTCGCCTTGCGCCGATGCTGCACACGCCGCTTTAATTTCGTCGTCGCCTAAACCAATAATAGCCGCCATCGATCCCACACCTGCAGGTACGGCTTCTTGCATGTACAAGCCACGGTTTTCTACTAATTTTACAGCTTCGCTTAAACTAATTACGTTACTGCATACCAGTGCTGAATATTCACCTAAGCTGTGCCCGGCCATGACAACATCGGCGTCTGGGTTTTTAGCTAACCAGTCGCGATAAATCGCAACACTTGCGGTTAATAATGCAGGTTGAGTTCGGTGGGTTTCGTTTAGTTTTTCTTCTGGACCGTTAAGAACTAACGCTGCTAAGTCGTATCCCAATGCGGTTGATGCTTCTGCAAACGTTGATTTTACAATGTCGGAGGTTTCTAAAAGCGCTTGTAACATACCTACGCTTTGCGAACCTTGACCTGGGAATAGAAGTGCAATTTTTTGTGCCATACTTTGCTCTTTTTAATTAAACAAATAAATAATGAAATACACGGCACATCAATTTACTGATTGGCCACCGTGTCTTTAGAATGTGTTTTTTCGAAAATAGCGGCTATTTTAGTGGGAAGTTGGCGTTCAACTTCTTTTACCGCTTCATCGATTGCTGCTTGAAATGCCTTAGCTGAGGCGTTTCCATGGCTTTTAACGACAATACCGCGCAATCCTACCAGAGAAGCACCGTTATACTGGTCGGGGTTCACCCTTTTATAGAGTTTTTTTATGATTGGGCTAAGGATAAACGCCATACATTTATATATAAGGTGTTTTTCGAGGGCTTTTGAGAACTTATTCATGATAAGTTTGGCAATACCTTCACAGGTTTTAAGGGCAACGTTGCCAACAAACCCTTCACATACGATAACGTCGGCCTTACCTGTAAAAATATCGCTACCTTCACTGTAACCAATATAATTTATATGTGGGCTTTGCTGCATTAATTGCGCAGCGTGTTTTATGTCGTCGTGGCCTTTTATGTCTTCGGCACCAATGTTTAACAAACTTACGCGCGGGTTATCACAACCAAGCGCTTGGCCTGCAACCACGGAGCCCATTAGACCAAATTGGTAGAGTATTTCGCTATCGCAATGTACGTTTGCGCCTAAGTCGAGTAAATACACTGGATTTTTACGCTCTGTTGGTACAGATGAAATAAGTGCGGGACGTTTTACACCAGGCAACATTTTTAATACGTAATGCGCCATAAAAAATAACGCGCCAGTATTACCTGAACTTACGCATGCTTGAGCCTCGCCTGATTTAACTAAATCAAGGGCAACGCGCATTGAAGAATCTTTTTTTGAACGAACAGCAACAGCAGGTTCGCAGGCATTAGTGACTATTTCACTGCAATGACGAATTATGAGTCTTGGGTGAGATAAAGAATCGAGGGATTCGAGTTCTTTAGATATAACTTGCTCGTTACCACACAGTATAAGTGTAAGGTTGGCGTGAGCGTTTACTGCACTAACAGCAGCAGGAATAGATGAACGGGGGCCGTAATCGCCCCCCATCATATCTAACGCTATGGTTAGATTATTCAGCATCAAAGCAATCTCTTAGTTAGAAATTACTTGAACGCCTTTGTAGTAACCGTCAGCAGTTACATGGTGACGACGATGAGTCTCACCTGAAGTTTGGTCAACTGTTAAAGTTGGACCGTTGATCGCATCGTGTGAACGGCGCATGCCGCGTCTTGCACGAGACTTTTTGCTTTTTTGTACAGCCATTAGTCTTCTCCTAAGAATCTTTCTTAAGTTGTTTCAAAATATCAAATGGATTTGGTTTATCATCTTCCGCTTTTAATACACCAAAGCTGGCAGGCTTTGACGAGTAATTGCACGAAGCTTCGTTGTGTGTAGGCACTAATGGCACCGCTAAAATTAATTCGTCTTCGATTAACTCAAACACGTTAATTTCACCGTTTTCATCAAGCGCTACTTCATCGTAGTCTTCTGGAAGATCATCCGACTCAGCATCCAAGCCAATTGGCGAATACATAAAGTCTTGATCCAAATCCAACCCTAAATCATCATTACAACGTTGACAAGTTACAGTAACGTGTGTGGACAAATTGCCGCTAATCACAACTAAACCTTGCTCATCGTTTTTGCACTGAATTTTTACCGCTATTTCACCTACTTCTTCCTGTACAACACCTCGTAAACGAGTCAGTTTTTCAAGCGGTACAATACCATCGTATGATAAACGGTGTTGCGCTGCTTTCCCAGGATGAAGAGTGAAGGGAATTTTTACCTTTTGCATAGGGGCTGCATCATATAGATAGTTAGTTTGTTAGTCAAAGTAAAAAACCATTTTTACTAGGTTTTTCACGTGTTTTACTCACGGATCTGATTTATCCTAACTCAATCTGATTTATCTTAGGAAAACCATTCATGAAGCACTCGCTTATTTTAGCCTCAAGCTCGCCTTTTAGGCAGTCTTTATTACAAAAATTTAATTTACCGTTTAAAGCCTTTTCACCCGATGTTGACGAATCAGCCCTTGAAAACGAAACACCCAATGAGTTAGTTAAGCGTTTAAGTGAACTTAAAGCTACTGAAGCTACTAAACATTTTAACGAAGGTTTAGTTATTGGCTCTGATCAAGTGGCTGTGTTTAATGACCAAATTTTAGGTAAGCCGCACACTAAAGAAAACGCCGTAAAGCAATTGAGCCTGTTTAGTGGCCAAACAGTTACTTTTTTAACCGGATTATGTGTTTTTGATATTCAAAGTGGGCAAAGTAGAAGCCTTGTTGAACCATTTAATGTGACTTTTAAAACACTCACTACAGCGCAAATTAGCGCATACTGCGATGCAGAACAGCCTTATAATTGTGCTGGTAGCTTTAAAAGTGAAGGACTCGGCATTTGTTTATTTGAAAAACTAAGCGGTGACGATCCCAATAGTTTAATTGGTTTGCCACTCATTAAACTCAGCCAATTATTAGCTGAGTTTAATGTTGATGTGTTGAGCTTACAAACTAAATAACGCTTTCTGTTAGTATTAGCCTATTAAAACCTGTTGCAACTGTTGGTAGCTATCGACTGTTGCAATTGGGTCATACTCACTTAATTGCTGTGCATTGTGTACACCCATAGTAACGCCTATTCGGTCCATGTTTGCTGCCCTACCCATTGCCATATCAATTTGTGTATCACCTATCATTACAGCTTCGTTGGCACTTACGCCAAGCTCCGCTAATAATTGATAAAGCATATCGGGTGAGGGTTTAGACTGTGCGTCGTTACTTGTGCGGGTGGCACTAAAAAAATGCCTCAGCTGGCTTTGATCTAATAAGCGTTCTAAGCCGTCTCTTCCTTTACCTGTTGCAATAGCAAGTACTGCCCCGTTTTGTTTAAGGGCATTGAGTACGTTTGCTACATCATCAAATACAGGTGTAGGTGTTGGGTCAACTTTATAATGTGCCTTGTATGCATTAATTAGTGCGGTTTGCTTTGTTGGGTGACTGGGGAATAACACCGCCATTGCCTTTTCAAGCGACAGCCCAATAATATTTTTTATTGCGGTGTCGCTTGGCGGTGCAATATTTAAAGATTGTGCACTGCATTTAATACAGTTAACTATTTTGTCAATTGAGTCCATGATGGTGCCGTCCCAATCAAAAATAACTAATTTGTATTGATTACTGGCCATACATTAAGACTCTTTAGCTGCGCGTAACTTTAATAAGCAATTGCTAAGGGCTTTATCAAGGGGTGCTTCTACACGCATAGTGGTTTCGTTTTTAGGGTGATAAAAACTTAAATCGTGCGCGTGTAAAAATAAGCGATTTAAACCTACTTTGCGCATTCCTGCGTCAAACGCTTGGTCACCGTATTTGTCGTCGCATGCAATTGGATGCCCTTTGCATTGGGTGTGTACACGAATTTGGTGTGTTCGCCCTGTCACTGGCGACGCTTGTACAAGTGAACATTCGTTAAAACGCTCTAGTACTTTAAAACGAGTATGCGACGGTTTGCCTTCAACATTATCTACACGTACAACGCGCTCGCCCGATTTAAGCGTGTTTTTGCGCAGGCCTTCGGTTACGTTTTTAGTTTTACCATCCCACTGGCCGTCAACTAACGCCCAATAGTTTTTTTCCATGGTTTTTTCACGAAGTTGCTCGTGTAACGATGTTAAAACTGAGCGGCGTTTTGAAATGAGTAAACATCCTGATGTATCGCGGTCTAGCCTGTGCACCAGCTCAAGGTTGCGCTCTTCTGGGCGAAGTACGCGCAGCGCTTCTATTAAGCCATAACTTAAACCACTGCCACCATGAACAGCCATGCCCGACGGTTTATTTATAACAATGAGGTATTTGTCTTCAAATAAAATATCGTCTTCGAGGCGCGTTACTTTATCTAGTTTTGAAGGCACAAACTCTTCGCGCTCTGCCACTTTTATAGGTGGGATACGAATGATGTCGTCTAACTGTAATTTATATACTGGCTTAATACGTTTTTTATTTACACGCACCTCGCCTTTACGAAGAATTTTGTAGATTGCGCTTTTAGGCACCCCTTTTAAATGGGTAATAAGAAAGTTATCAATTCGCTGACCTAAATGGTCTTCGTTGATTGTGACAAAAGATACTTGTAAGCCGGTTTTTTCTGACATTGCCTAATCACTGATTTAAGTAAAATAATTTAGTTGCTAACACAGTTATAATAGTGGGATAATCAGCAGCGCAAATATTTAGTATTTGCAAATAACAACGGTGCTTTTTAACTTAACACATTAAAACATTCGTGATGCACATTCTGGGTAGCCGATCATACAGATCCGAGTTAAGTTTTCCAAAGCTTTTATACATACCTAGTAAACACGTGCGGTCAACTAACAGCAATGCGCGTAATATATTGCAGGTTAAGTTTGAACATGAAGTGGTTTTTAATGCGATTGAAAAAGCAATGAACAGATAATTTGTCTGATAGTGACGGCGTAAAAAGCGCCGTTCAGCAACTGCTCAATTATTGTAGTACCGTAAAGCAGCTTATTTAGAACTAAAAAAATCTAATAAATAAGTATTCATTAACATCGGCAGCGAATTTTGCTCTTAAACCAGGATTTAGCGATACATCACACTGTATTGCTCACCCACTTAATGAGCCCTACGCGCCTAATATGAATGACATTTAATAAGATTGATATGACAGGCCGACTTCTGGGTAAAACTTGTAGACGTAGCTGAAAAGCCGACAGTTTTAACACCATTAAGAATTTAATAGCGTTTAGTACGCTATTGTTTGCCAGCATTTAAAAAATACTGCTTACGAAAATACAGAGCCGTTCCGTTAAAGACCCAGTCGTGAGGCTGCACATTCTAAAAATAGGAACAACTGAACAGGCGAGAAAACATCGTCATGTCAGCGACATAATTTAATAGAGTAACAATATGAAACGTATGCTAATCAATGCAACGCAGCAAGAAGAAATGCGCGTAGCACTGGTTGATGGCCAGCGCCTATATGATTTAGATATAGAAAGCCCAGGTCACGAACAGAAAAAAGCCAATATTTATAAAGGCAAAATCACACGCATTGAACCATCTTTAGAAGCAGCATTTGTTGATTACGGTGCTGATCGTCATGGTTTCCTTCCTTTAAAAGAAATTGCCCGCACTTACTTCCCTGCTGGTTACACCTTTAACGGTCGTCCGAATATTCGTGACGTGATCAAAGAAGGCCAAGAAGTAATAATTCAGGTTGATAAAGAAGAACGTGGCCAAAAAGGCGCAGCGTTAACAACTTTTATTAGTGTTGCTGGTAGTTACTTGGTACTTATGCCTAATAACCCTCGTGCTGGCGGTATTTCTCGCCGTATTGAAGGTGATGAGCGTACCGAACTTAAAGAAGCACTCAGCCGTTTAGAACTACCTAAAGGTATGGGCTTAATTGTACGTACTGCGGGTGTTGGTAAATCGTTTGAAGAATTAAATTACGATTTAAAAGCGTTATTAGTTCACTGGGAAGCTATTAGACAAGCTGCCGACAGTGCTAAAGCGCCGTTTTTAATTCACCAAGAAAGCAACGTAATTTTCCGTGCGATTCGTGATTATTTACGTCGTGATATTGGCGAAATTTTAATTGATAAGCCACGTGTTTTTGAAGAAGCTAAAGCGCACATTGAGCGTTTTCGTCCTGACTTTATGAGCCGCGTTAAGCTTTACCAAGGCGACACACCGTTATTTACGCATTACCAAATTGAAAGCCAAATTGAGTCTGCGTTCCAACGTGAAGTGCGTTTACCATCAGGCGGTTCAATTGTTATTGACCCTACTGAAGCACTTACGTCTATCGATATCAACTCGTCTAAAGCTACAAAAGGCGGCGATATTGAAGAAACAGCACTTAATACTAACCTTGAAGCAGCTGACGAAATTGCACGCCAATTACGTTTACGCGACTTAGGTGGTTTAATTGTTATAGATTTCATCGATATGACACCGCCACGTCACCAGCGTGAAGTAGAAAACCGCTTAAAAGACGCTGCGCGCCCAGATCGTGCTCGTGTACAAATTGGTAAAATTTCTCGCTTTGGTTTACTTGAAATGTCGCGTCAGCGCCTACGCCCTTCATTAGGTGAAGCAAGCCAAGGTGTGTGTCCTCGTTGTAGTGGCCAAGGCACGGTTCGTTCTAACGAGTCTATTGCTCTGTCTATCCTTCGTTTAATTGAAGAAGAAGCAATTAAAGACAACACTTCTCAAGTAAATGCACAAGTACCTGTTGCTGTTGCCGCCTACTTGTTAAACGAACAACGCCGTAGTGTTCACCGTATTGAAAAGCATCACAAGTGTGATGTAGTGATTATTCCTAATCAACACATGGAAACACCACACTACGAAGTAATGCGCTTACGTAAAGACGAAACACTTGAAACAGTAAGTTACGAGCAAGTTGTTGCGCCTGAACCAGAAGCGTTTGAAATGTCAAAATCGCCTGCAGCACCTGTTCGTGAAGAGCCTATGCTGAAAGGTGTTGTCATGCCTTCAAGCCCTGCTCCACAAGCAGCGCCGGCTCCAGCAGCTAAACCTGCAGCGGTAGCCGCTAAGGAAGAAGCGGGTTTATTTACTGCACTTGCTAACTGGTTTAAATCTATTTTTGCTAGCGAAACACCTGAGCAGAAAAAAGAAGCCGTTGAAAAGCAGCAAGAAGAAGCACGTAATAATAAACGTCGTGGAAACGATAATCGTCGTCGTAATAACAATCAACGTCGTCGTAATAACCCTCGCTCTAAACAGCGCACAGACCGCAATACTGATGAAGTAGAAACAAAAACTAATTCACCGGTAGCAAACGAGAACCAAGAGAAGAACGAAAACCGCAACAAGCGTCGTCGTAATTCTAACTCTCGTAAGCGCCCTGAGCACAAAGCAGATAAAGATCAAACTAAAGCGGCAGATGTGCCTGCAAAAGCAAATGCTGATACGAATGCTGCAGAAGCACCTAAAGAGCATAAGCCTAAGGTTCGTCGTCAACGTCGTAACGTTCGTAAGAAAGTACGTATTCAGGACGAAAACGCTGAGCAACTACAAGCAACTGAACAAACTCCTGTTGAAACAGCTGCAGTAGAAGAAAAGCCGCAGGTTCAAGCAAAGCCTGAAGCTCAAGAAAAGCCAGTAGCCGCTGAAAAGCCAGCACCTGTAAAAGAAGAAAAAGTAGAGACTGTTGAGTCGAAAGATGAAACTGTAGCAACTGAAGAAGAGCAAACACGTACACGTTCGCGTCGTTCTCCTCGCCATCTTCGTGCATCAGGTCAGCGTCGTCGCCGTCCTGAAGGTGAAAGTGCTGAAGCTAAATCTGATGAAGCCCCTGCTTTTGTACCGGTTGCTGACCAAGCTGCTGCAGAGTACGAAGCAGAACTCAAAGCAAAATCGGAAGAAACGGCTGTTGACGCTTCTGAACAGGTTGAACAAGCAGTTGCTGTTGAAGATTTAGCTAAAGTTGAAGTTGCTCAAGAGCAAGTAAAAGCTGAAGAGCCAGTCCAAACTGAAGAGCCAGTGCAAGCTGAAGAACCAGTGCAAACTGAAGAACCAGTAAAAGCTGAAGAACCAGTTAAAGCTGAAGAGCCAGTGCAAACTGAAGAACCAGTGCAAACTGAAGAACCAGTGCAAACTGAAGAACCAGTGCAAACTGAAGAACCAGTGCAAGCTGAAGAACCAGTACAAACTGAAGAACCAGTGCAAGCTGAAGAGCCAGTTAAAGCTGAAGAACCAGTTAAAGCTGAAGAACCAGCTTTAGAAGCTGAAGTGGTACCGGTTGAGACTACAGAGACGCCTGTAGAAGCTAAAGAAGCACCAGTAGTTGAGAAAGCGGCTGAGGCAACTTTAAATTCTAAAACAGTGATCACTAAAGGACACGCAAGTGCGCCAATGGCACAACCTGCTCCAGCAGCAGATAGTGAAGTAAAACATGTACCAGTGGCTATGGCTCACGATAAACGTGAACTTATCCCTGATAGTGGTTTACGCCCGGGTTCAATTAAACCTGCTGGACGTGCAAGTTCTGCAATGACAAAAACATTAAGCGCTGATTAGTAAATAACGCTTAATTTAAAAGCCCCGCTATTTTAAATAGCGGGGCTTTTTTGTTTTAAGTGAAGGAGAAGTAAGAAGAAGTGACTATCAAATTACTAACGTCTTCTCTGTGAAGCGCGAAGCGCCTCGGTGCTCTCGGTGGTCCTATTTTATTTATAAAAAATAAGAAACTTCGCTTATAACTTGAGAAAGCTCTTAGTCTACAAATAAATATCAAACTTTACCCCTAGGCGGCTGCTTGCTGGCTTTAAATGCTAGATTTATATCCTTAAAAACAAATATGCACAAAGAGATTAAGAGACGCTGCGCTTTTAGAGAAGTGAAAATGCGGCTTAAATTTTTTTGTCTGCTCATTTTCTCCTCATTCTCTTCTCTTTGTACAATTAAGATCTTTAAAATTTGAAGCTGCGCTTCTAACGTGATCAAGTTCAACGTCTAAAAAATCAACTTACACTTTACCCTGTAGGCGTGAAACTT